>JAQXDF010000035.1 GCA_029251475.1 Rickettsiaceae bacterium | reverse complement strand
GAACAAAATCGAATTGTTCAATCGAAAATTAAGTGCAAAATTGTGAATTTAATAATTGCTGCCTAGAATTTTGCTATAAGAAATCTCAGCTCTTGGATACGCCATGCAACAACGCCGGTCAAGCCCTGAATGACGAGGAATCTTATTTTGTAAAATGGGCTAAGGTTTCTTGGTCATTCTTCACGGTAATTTACTATAGTAATTTATAATATTAATTACGTGAATTCAAGGCATAATAATAAGTTAGCGAGAAATGGTTATGAAATGCTATATGAAAATATTATAATAACCACACTATAGTTGGGCTTTATAGCTTAGTTTTATTTATTATATAATGGATAATAGTGAGATGAAAAGTGGTGCCGGATGTCGGATTCGAACTGACGACCGACCGCTTACAAGGCGGTTGCTCTACCACTGAGCTAATCCGGCAAATATAAGTGCATGTGTATGCTACTTAAATATAATGTTTACTTTTTCGTCCTAGATGTTCTAAGACTGGTACTAAATTCGATTTAATTTGGATGATTTAGAAAATAGTAATCTATATTTTGTCAGTCCAAATTAAATCTGTTTTACTATGCTGAAGCTTGTTCCTTTATTGCTTTCTTAGAAAGCTTAGTTACTTGAGCCTTTTTTCTAACTTCGATTTTATTCAAAATAGCTGCTGGCAATTCAATTCCAGCTGCTTTGATGAATAGTGCAACGCGATCAGTAGGCTGTGCTCCTTGAGCTAACCAGTGTAAAACGCGATCAGCTTTAAATGTAACACGATCACCGTCTTCCTTTTTTAACAAAGGATTATATGTACCGATTTTTTCAATAAAATCACCGTCTCTTGGTGCACGCGCATCCGCTACTACTACTCTATAATAAGGGCGTTTTTTTGCGCCACCTCTTGCTAAACGGATTTTAACTGCCATATATAACCAACTCTATTTAATTTTTTCTTCCTTGAATTCAACGTGCTTACGAACTTTTGGATCGTACTTTGTAAAAGATAACTTCTCAGTCAAAGTTTTAGGATTACGTTTCTTAACTAGGAAATATCCAGTGCCCGCTGTACTAACTAACTTTACTAGAAGACCTTTACTTTTTTTCTTAGACACGACTTTTTAACCTTTTTAAAAACAATTTTTTATAAAATATCACTGCTAAAATATAACCAGAAGCACAAATAGTCAAGAATAAATTTAGTCAAATTCATAATCAAGCCATTATTTTTCATATAATACGCGATGTAATTTGAAAAAATAGCTAAATATAATAAATATTATAACAGCAGACCCCATTGTTCCAAACAGCATTGCAGCCTTAGTAATGAAGTGATCCGAGTAAAATAAATCATTAAAGTAATATTTTATCATTATTATGAAAGCGCTCATTAATACTGAACCAATAATCACCTTAAATGCAAATAGCCTTGTTGTTATATCGATTTGAAACCCGCCATGTTGCTCTGCATACTTATTTAGCAAATATACGTTAAACCAAGCTGCGACCGATGATCCAAGGGCTATTCCGACCTGACCAAAAGGAATCATGAATAATATATTCAAACTAATGTTCGCTATCATAGAATAAACTGTGATTTTAAACGGTGTTTTTGTATCTAGATTAGCGTAAAAAATTGGTACTAGTATTTTGGCTAATATAAAAGCAGGAAGGCCGAGAGAAAATGCCATTAATGCATAGGAAGTTTGGATGGTATCGTCTGCGCTAAATTCTCCTCTTTCATAAATGAAGTGAATGATAGGACCTGCCAAAACAAATAGACCGCACATTGCTGGAAAAGAAATTATACTAGCCATTTTTATAGCCTTGTTTTGTAAAGCATTAGCCACTCCCGGCTGTTTTTTCTTATAGATTTGCGATAATTCTGGCAATAATATTGTACCAAAAGTGACGCCTATAATAGACATAGGCAGTTGGTATAAGCGCTCTGCGTAGGATAGTATAGATACAGCTCCTGGCACAAAGCTAGCAATGGATTGCGAAATAAAGAGGTTTAGTTGCTGAGCCCCAGAACCCATAGTTGCTGGCCCCATCTTGTTTAATAGGGTTCGAACCTCCTTATCTTTTGGCGTAAACAATAGGGGTAATTTTAAATTAGCTCTTATCAAGCAATAATACATAAAAGTAACTTGCAATATTCCAGCAATGATTAGTGAGTAGGCAACGCCAAACTCAGGTGTGTGTGTGCCTTGCAAGAGCGGAGTAATGCCAATAATACTGATATTCATTATGACTGGCACGAACGCAAAGGCTGCAAATTTTTTTACAGAATTTAGCATTCCGCCAAACAAAGCTGTGATTGATACAAAAATTACATAGGGAATAGTAATGCGGCATAATGTGACGGCGAGCTCGAATTTTTCTGGATTAACAAAAAATCCAGGAGCAATAAATACCATCAGATAAGGCATGGTAATTTGCAATATTATAGTCAGGATAGTTAGGGTAAGTAGAAGTAGAGAAAATATTTTGCCGCTAAATTGCCGCGCTTCTTCTTCAGAGCCAATAAGTTTCTCGCTGAACATCGGAACAAAAACAGCAGAAAGAGCGCCCTCGCCAAAAATTCTACGAAACAGATTGGGAAACTTAAACGCAACATTAACGCAGTCAGCAATAAAGCTAGTGCCAAAGGTTGCAGCAATGAAAAGTTCTCTAGCTAGGCCAAAAAACCTAGAGATTAGGGTGAAGAAAGCGACGATAATGCCTGATCGTAATAACATTTAGTTTATGCCAAAATTGTGTATTACCAACAGTATAATTGATAATACACAACAAGTATAGTAGGGATATTTTGATTAGCTGATCTACAGCTTAACTAATCTAGTGTTCAGATTGATTAACCAAGTGCTTCGTCAGCAGAATCAATAGCACAGCCAGTCAAATCTTCAGCTGCATCTTGTTCTGCAGCAGATTGCTCGTTAATAGGTGGGTATGGCGGTAAAAGTCTTCCATATATGGCAACAGTCTGTTCAGTAGTAAAGCCAGCTGGACATCCATCCGCATTAATAGGTGTTGGCGCAAGTAGGCCCCCAAGCATCTCTTCAGTATCTGCAACAGAATAACCTTTAAAGCTCCCGTCTGCTGGGACATAACTAGGAGCACTTGCTTTTAATTTTTCTAGCTCTTTGGCTTGTACATCGGCTGCTTATTGTGCTCTTAGTTGGCCCATTCGGGTTTCTTCGTCTGGGCAAGTATTTGATACTAGAGAAAAATTATTTTTTTCCTTAGGTGATAAAAACTCTTTTATAACTATACCTGTTGGATCTCTGCGCATAACCAATAGGCTGTATAAATGATCTTCATTAATAGCATTTACTGTTTCTTGGTCAAATATATTTGAAATATCTTGTGTGTCTCGCATATACTTGCCAAATGCTATGCAAGCATCCTTACACTCATGATACATAGCTATATTTAGTGCTGTGTAGCCATCATCGTTTTTTTTACTAGTGTTAGCTCCTTGATCAAGTAGAAATTGTACGGCATCAGATTGATTGTGTTTTGCCGCCATCATCAGAGGAGTATTTCCTTGATCATCTTGGGTCTCAATAGATTTAGTCTTTAGTAAGCTAGCTATAAGTCCGATATCACCTAAAGAGGCTGCTTCTATTATTCCTGTCATAATCATTCCTATTTATATTAAACTAGAGTGAAATTACGCCAAAAACTAATATTTGTAAAGAATGTTTAATAAAAATTCGCAAAAAAGAGATTATTCCTCGGAAGCTTCGACGCCTTTAACTTCTGGAACAAAATGCTGTAACATTGATTCTATTCCATTTTTCAAGGTTATTGAAGAACTAGGGCAGCCAGAACAAGCCCCGCGCAATTGCAGATAAACTATACCATCTTTAAAGCTTTGATATGTAATATCGCCACCATCCATTGCAACTGATGGGCGGACTCTAGTTTCGATAATTTCAACAATTTGTTTTTCGATATCAGACATTCCTTCTGTATTGATTGCCTGAGCGGCTTCCTGAACTTCATCAAAAATAGTAAATCCAGCAACCAAATGATCCATCATCACCATCAGAATTTCTGGTTTAATCAAGTTCCAATCCAAATCTTCGGCTTTAGTTATGGTGATAAAATCAGTGCCATAGAATATAGCTACCACTCCCTTAACATTAAAAAGCTTTACAGCTAGCTGGCTCTTGCTAGTAGCTTCTTCAGGTCTGTTGAAAAAAACAGGGCCAGATGGGCTTACATCGCTGCCAGGGAAGAATTTTAATGCGCTTGGATTAGGAGTTTCTTCAGTTTGGATAAACATGCTTTTTACTAGGAATTTAGTTAAAGATTTTTGTTTAAGTGGTACCCGCGGCCGGACTTGAACCGGCACGAGCTAAGCTCCGCAGATTTTAAGTCTACTATGTCTACCATTCCATCACGCGGGCACACTTAGAAGAATTTTTAGAACAATTTTTCAAAATATGCAACAAAAATATGTATAAAAGGTCTTTTTTACAAACTAAGTACATCCTGCATAGAATATAAAGCGGGTTTTTTATCGCGCAACCAATTGGCCACAAAAAGTGCTCCATCGGCGTAAGCTCTTCTGGATAAAGAGCGATATGATAGTGTTATAAGTTCGTTTTCATCGGCAAACAACACTTCATTCTCACCAGAAATACCACCAGCACGGATCGATGAAAAACCAATTTCACCAGGTAAACGCTCTCCTTTACTGGCTCGATCGAATATAGCAACCTTGTTAAAATCAACTTCCAATGCTTCTGCGATTTTTTCTCCCATCATTAAAGCCGTACCAGATGGTGCATCTTTTTTATGCTTATGATGCGACTCAATAATCTCAATATCATATCCTTTTAATATTTTTGCTGCCTTAGCCGATAGCATGGTTACCAAGTTTGCACCCAAACTAGTATTAGCTGCGTATAAAACTGCCACATGCTTTGATAACTCTTTAAGATACTCAAAATGTTCTGCTTGCAGGCCAGTAGTCCCGACAACAAGAGGAGTTTTGGAATTCATTGCCTCTTCTGCTAGGCTTTTTAAGATACTAGCGTTTGAAAAATCTATAATCACATCGGATTGATGACAAAACTGAGCTAAATCATTTTCTGTATGTGAGCGATTAAGCATAGAGTTTAATTCATACTTATCCGCTTTTTGTATGATTGATTCTTGGATAGCTTGTCCCATCCTGCCGTTTGCGCCGCATAGGCCTATTTTTAGTATACCCATTAAATCCCCTTATATGATTTATCAAAATATATTAGAGAATGCTTGTCTTGATTTATTTGGGTTTTTATAACTTCGCCAACGAAAATCACATGATCGCCACATTCAAATTGCTTATATTGCCGACACTCAATCAAACATACGCTACCTGTAATCAAGGGGCCGTTTGTAGTATCACTAATTTCATAATCAACATCTTTGAATTTATCCTGCAGGCCTTGAGCAAAATGTTTTGCTACTTCTTCTTGGTCGCTTGCTAGTATATTAATTATAAAATGCGATGCTTTTTTGAACGCTTCAAAGCTACCTGATGCTTTGTTACGGCAAAAAGATATTAAAGGCGGAGAGAGCGACACTGACACAAAAGAGTTGGCCGTAAATCCCCATAGTTTATTATCATACACAGTAGAAATTACCGCTACGCCAGTAGGAAATTTGCCAACTGCTTTCTTAAATTCTTCATTGTGCATTAGGTAATCCCCATTTTTGGGCTAAGCGAGCTATTGTTCCATTGTTTTTTAAAGCTAAAATTGCCTTATTTATATCAGGCGTCAATGCGGAGTTTTTTGGCAAAGTAATAGCGAATCTTGAATTATATTGCGCAAGAGGAAAGCTTGCAAGACCTTGGTTTTTTTCCATAAATTTCTGCACTTGTGATTCTTCTAAAATAACAGCATCAATCCGCTGATTTTTAAGCTCCTCTACAAGCATCAAATTATTAGCTAAGGATTTATCTTCAAAGCATTCTTTTAATGACAGTTCATGAGCGATAAAACTCCATGTAGTTCCAAGCTGAGCACCAACTATTTTACCTTTCAGGTCCTTTTCCGATTTAAATGCATCTGAAGATCTAAATAATACAGCAATATTTGAGCTTGTGTATGGAGTAGAAAAATCTACTTTTTTCTGACGCTCCTCAGTAACGGACATAGCTGCAATTACTAAATCAATATTTCTACTAGCTAGAGATGCAAGAAGGCCAGGAAATTCAACATTCTTTAATTCGATGTCTTTCTTTAAATATTTGCCTATTTCATTTATTAGATCAATATCAAAGCCTACAATCTCACCTTTACGCATATGTTCATATGGGGGATTGTCTGCGCTAGTGGCGACATATAACGTATTATCATTATTGCTATCATTGCAAGCTACTAGTAAAATAGACAATGTAGCTGTTAATAAAGTTTTATATACATTCATTCTTGGACTCTCATTTCAATCCATTATGTTAATTATTAATTAAGTATATGTCAATCAGCTTTGCCAATAAAGCGGCAAATGCAGGTGACTAGATTTGTGGATACACATTTTACTATTAAAAGTAGGAGTTCTATTGCTTAGATTCCTGATATAATGCACGCGCCTTGCGAAGAATTTTATCTTCAAATACAAGAGCTATAGGAGCAGTTTCATATTGATCTGACCATGCCCCATTATGCTTTTTACGTTGGAAGGCGACCACTTCTAGCGCTTCTGGGGTAATCAAATGATCTTTAATATAGACGGTTAGTTTAAACTGAGTGTTTTTTTGATCTCTTGGGCTATACCATTCAGTAATTATAGTACCACCAGCGCGATCTGCTGAGGCCAGTGGAGTGAATTTTAATATATCTAGTGATGCTTGATATAGATATTTATTAGCCTTTCCGCTTTCTGTGCTAGTAGCTGTACTTTTTTCTTTCCCAGGCCTAAAAACAACTCCATTACCGCCGGATAATGAACCCATTTTTTCCATTTCACGTTCTGCAGAAGATTTTGGATAATCCCCGGCCAGAACAGAGCTACATACCAATAAAATTGAGCTAACAGTAGATACTAATCTTAAAATCATAAATTTTACTCTAGGAATTATCAATTTATAGAATAATAAGCTTTGTGCATAAAATTACAATCAAAATTATTGCAAAGCGGCGCATAAATTTAGCACTTTATCTTTAAATTTGTTCTTAGCAATGGGTTGGCTGGCAATTGATAATCTATATAAAGCTTTATCAGTCGTAGGTAATAATTCACATAGTTGTATCAAATCATTATCATCTGCACAAAACCCTCTAGGTATATCAAGTTGCTGTGCACATTCTTCTCGTAGTTGAATAAATTGTAGTAGTCTGTTTTGAAAATTCTCTGATTTTCCATAGAGATTCATTTTTTTCATGATCTTTTCAGGGCGCGGCTTGTAATTCTTTGCATCAATCAATTTCTGACTTCTTGCTTTAAAAGTGTCCCATAGTTTTCTATCGGTCATAGTTTTAGATAATTCACGATATAAGGGAACCAAATATTCTACATCCTTGATTGCGTAGTCTAGTAACTCTTTTCGCAGAGGACGCGTTAGCCAATTGGCTTTCTGCATGGTTTTATCTAGATTAATATGCAATAATTCTTTGCATAATCGGCCATATCCCATAATGTCATCCAAACCAACTACACCAGCAGCTGTTTGTGTATCAAAAACATTCTTCGGCAATTCGCCAAATAAATGCAAGAAGATATCAAAATCTTGGCCAGGGGCATGAAATACCTTAACGATATTTTCATTCGCTATTATTGTTTTCAAGCCACTTATATCAATACCAGAAAGAACATCAATTATTATTTGATCACTGCCGCTAGCAATCTGTATTATGCTTAGCTTAGCGTAATATGTACGTTTTCTATGAAATTCTGTATCCATATAAATCACCTTCTGATCTAATAAATTTTTACAGGTTGCATCGAAATCTTTTTGGTTATCTATAATTTGCATGAGTTTTTGATTGCTTAAAATGGTTATTTTTTATATATAAGTTATGTAACTTAAAAATATTCTCTTGAACTTAAAAGTGATTTAATAAAACCCTATGCATATATTCAGAACTCATAAGTGTAATGAACTTAACAAACAGCATGTAGATCAAACCGTAAAATTATCAGGATGGGTGCATAGACGTCGCGATCATGGTAATTTATTATTTATAGATCTTAGAGATCATTATGGCATAACGCAATTAGTTTTTACAGACAAGGATCTGGCTTTAAAAGACAAAGCTAGCTATTTACGCTATGAAAGCGTTATTACTGTGGAAGGCTCAGTAGTAAAACGTAGTCAGGACGCTATAAACAATGCAATGGAAACTGGTGAAATAGAGGTTGTAGTAGAGAAATATATTCTCGAGTCAGAATCAGAAATGTTACCATTAATTGTTAATTCAGATCAAGATGCGCCTGAAGATACTAGATTGAAATATAGATTTTTAGATTTACGCAGAGAAAAACTGCATAAAAATATCATGCTGCGTTCTAGCATTATCTCTGAGCTTAGAAGGCTTATGACCGCTGATGGCTTTTCTGAGTTTCAAACGCCAATTTTAACAGCAAGCTCACCTGAAGGAGCGCGTGACTTTTTGGTACCAAGCAGAGTACACCCTGGTAAATTTTATGCTCTTCCTCAAGCTCCTCAGCAATTCAAACAAATGCTGATGATGTCTGGTTTTGATAAATATTTTCAAATAGCACCATGTTTCCGCGATGAAGACGCAAGAGCTGACAGGTCTCCTGGCGAATTCTATCAACTAGATATAGAAATGTCTTTTGTCACGCAAGATGATGTATTTGCGGCTATTGAGCCAATCATGTATAACGTGTTTACAAAATTTGGTAATAAAAAAGTATCTAAGCCACCATTTGCAAGAATTCCATATTCAGAATCAATGATGAAATATGGATCAGATAAACCCGATCTTAGAAACCCACTAGAAATCACTGATGTTACTGAAATATTCCGTGACGCAGAATTCAGTCTTTTTAAAGGAGCTATCAAAAAAGGTTTAGTTGTTAGAGCAATTCCAGCGCCGAAAACAGCAGCAAAATCACGTAAATTCTTTGATGAGATGACCAAATATGCTATTAGCGAAGGAGCTGGCGGTCTTGGTTATATTCAATTCACTGAAGAAGGAGAGGCTAAAGGCCCTATAGCTAAATTCTTAACACAAGATCAACTAGCAGAATTGCAAAAAACCTCCAATATTGGCTCAGGTGATTCTGTATTCTTTTCTTGTGCAAATGAGCTAGAAGCTGCAAAATTAGCTGGAAAAGTTCGCAATAAAGTAGGAGCTGATCTTGAGTTAATTCCAAATGATGTATTTGAATTTTGTTGGGTGACAGACTTCCCATTCTATGAACTAAATGAAGATACTAAGAAAATAGACTTTAGTCATAATCCATTCTCAATGCCTCAAGGTGGTCTGGATGCTTTAGAAAATGCCAAAACCCAAGAAGAGCTATTGGACATTAAGGCGTTCCAATATGACATTGTATGTAATGGTATAGAGCTTTCAAGTGGTGCTATCAGAAATCACAAGCCAGAATTGATGTATAAAGCTTTTGAAATAGCTGGTTATAGTAAAGAAAGTGTCGATAAAGAATTTGGTGGCATGATCAAAGCATTTAAGTTTGGTGCTCCTCCGCATGGTGGTATTGCCCCTGGTGTTGATCGTATGGTGATGCTGATTGCAGATACTGTCAATATTCGTGAAGTTATTGCTTTTCCAATGAACCAAAAGGCAGAAGACTTACTCATGGATGCACCAAATCATGTGAGCGACGAGCAATTGCGTGAATTAAACATCATGCTGTCGCCGTCTGTTAAGAGTAAATTGACAAAAGATTGAGTGACGACGATATGTCAGAACGAATAATACATTTTTTGTCTAAACAACATTTACGTGTTGCCGCCATTACGAATGATAATTTATTTGTTGTACTAAACTTATTTCAAGCATACGAGGCTGAATTTTCATCCTTGACACAAAAAATGCCTAATAAAGAGGGGGTATTTCAATTAGATATTACACCTCTTGTAGACAACGCTGGTTATCTCTTATATCAAAATGATATACCTATTGGGTTTACATTCATAGATATTACTAAAATTCCGTATGATGTTGAGGAGTTTTATATTATACCTATTACTAGAGGAAATGGATTTGGCAAGCTGCTTGCTCATTATATTTTTGATATGCATCCAGGTCCTTGGCAAATCAGACAAATATCAGGAGCAAATTTGGCAAGAGAATTTTGGAGAAAAACAATTTCATATTACATAGGTGAAGATTTTAAGGAGGAGATTACTGAGGACCCCAAGTGGGGAGAAGTTACTAGGCAAAGCTTTGTATCCAGAGACTTGGTTGATATGACTAACCTGTCGTGGGGGTAAATATCTGTATCATTTTGTATGGAGAAGCTGTTATCCTCAGTGATTAATGTTGTTGAATTATGTTGTACCATCCACATAATTCATCTATCCTTTAAGAATAAGTAATTAACGTATTTTGTAAAATTTATATAGAGGTAACTATGGAACTGATCTTACTAGTATTAGGAATTTTTGGAATCATCGGATTAATGTCCGCAATCAAAATAGTACCACAGCAAGAAGCATGGGTTATGGAAAGACTAGGTAAATTTGACTGCGTGCTAGAGCCAGGGCTTACTGTTATTATTCCTATAATTCAAAAAATTGCATATAAACACACGTTAAAAGAGCAAGCCATAAATGTCATGGCTCAAACGGCGATCTCCAATGATAATGTAACTTTAATCATTGATGGAGTTCTATATGTTAAAGTGCTTGACCCTAAAGCTGCTTCATATGGAGTAAACGACCCATATAATGCTGTAATTCAGTTGGCTCAAACAACAATGCGTTCAGAAATTGGAAAACTTAAGCTAGACAAAACTTTTGAAGAAAGAGAATCATTGAACCACGCAATTGTAACTACCATGAACCAGGCTGCAACAAACTGGGGTATGCAATGTATGCGTTATGAAATCAAAGATATTCAGCCACCAAAGTCAATTTTACAGGCGATGGAACTAGAAGTAGCGGCAGAAAGACAAAAACGCGCAACAATATTGCAATCCGAAGGAGAGCGTCAGTCACAAATTAATGTTGCGGAAGGGGAAAAGGCTCGCACGGTGCTTAATTCAGAGGCTTCGTTAACAGATCAGGTTAACAGAGCAAAAGGTGAATCAGAGGCCATTATAGCTGTTGCCGATGCTACTGCGCAAGGTATTGACCTTGTGGCAAAATCTATTAAATCAACTGGTGGAAGCGAAGCAGTTTCTTTAAAAGTGGCTGAACAATACGTAGATGCATTTAGTAAACTAGCACAAAAATCCAACACTATTTTGTTGCCATCTAACTTAGATAATCCTAGTGGTTTCATTGCCCAAGCTATGACTATTTTTGAAAACTTGAAAGACAAAAAAACTATAAAATCAAAGGATTAAAACGCTTATGTTAATCAGCTCATCAGAATTATGGCTCTTAATTGGTGTGATTTTAGTCATACTAGAATTCAGCCAATTGCCTGGAATAGGATTTTTGTTCCTTGGTCTTGGTGCTATTGTGACCTCCATTGCGATTAATTATTGGCCAGCAGAAATATTTGTACAATTTTCATATTTTGGTATCGCGTCTCTAGCATGCTTCCTAGTATTATGGTATCCGCTTAAGCGCTTTATTTATAGAAAAGATGCATTATTATCTAGGGAGTCTTTTGATCTTGTGGGCGCTAGCGTGACAGTAGTGAATAAAGATATTCAGATAAATGAAGATGGTCAAGTATCCTGGTCTGGTACGATTATGAATGCTAGGCTTTCAAAGAAAAGCAAAAACATGGCGAAAGTAGGAGATCTTTTGCAAGTAGTAGAAATAAAAGGCAATATACTTGTTTGTGACAAGTTGGGCTCTTAAGATTACATTTATTTTGAGAGGGGCGTTGCGCTCCTCTCTCTTCTATTTTGCTAGGCTTTGTTCATTGCGCGCCTATCCCCTAGTTCCTCTAGATTCAACCATAGTAAATTACAATGAAGACTGGGCACAAAGCTAGTCATTCCGGGCATTGACGGCGTTGTTGCATGGCGTATCCAAGAGCTGAGATTTCTTATAGCGAAATTCTAGGCAGCAATTATTAAATTAACAATTTTGCACTTAATTTTCGATTGAACAATTCGATTTTGTTCTTT
>JAQXDF010000018.1 GCA_029251475.1 Rickettsiaceae bacterium | reverse complement strand
TATATTATTTAAATATGCCCTAATGGCATATTTAAATAATACTATGACTATGACTATGACTATAAATTAAGAATATACCCGATCTATTAATACTTATTGGTATAGCTCGTGTTATTTTTACAATTGATATTCTTCAAAAGGAACTTCCGAGATTTTTAATTTTTTATGATTACTATTGAGCTTTGATTTGTATTTACGCATTTGTTTTTCAATCTTACCAAAAGCAAGATCGCATGCATGATAGACTTCTCCTGCAGAGCCGTCGGCTTTGATAATAACGTGCCTTCCAGTTCCTTCATTTACAAGTATATCACAAATAAATTCATGATTTTGTTTTGACAGATGGACATGTGCGTTTGGTGCTTTTTCAAAATATTTACTAACTATATCTGTTAGCTTACTTTTTACGTATTCTTGTAAAGATGAACCCATTGATAGATGTTGACCGGATATTTCTAGTTGCATGTCTTTCTCCACAATTAATTACTTTGCCGTATACTTATTATTATTTATAAATATCTGGAGATCAAGTAATTTTAGTAGCAATCATTATTATTTATCCATCGATCTGATAAAAGAAAACAGCAAAGATACCCATAAAAAACTACACACCCACCAACTTTGCCACATGTTAAATGAGATCATAGATATAACAAAGAATGTAGTAAAAAAAGCATAGCCAGCCGCTTGTATATTATTACCCCTTCCATCATTATTATTAAATGACTTGCTCCACACAAACAAATATTTACACAACAACATAATATATAGAGCCAACCCTACAAAACCATTCTCTAGAAGAATTTGTAAGACATTATTATGCGGGTGAGTTGGGAAAGGACTTAAACTTTGCCCTTCATATATTACCATCTCTGATTTCGCCACATCTATCTGCCTAGAAAAACCGTGCCCCCACCCTAGAATTGGCTTTTCCATTGCCTTTTCTACTGTAAAATCCCATATAAACAAACGATGCTTTGCTGAAAGGGGTAAAAATTTAGCATCGTCAGATATTTGATATGGATTTAATTTTATTGATAACGCAATAAACAACAATGCGGCAACCCCCAATACAAAAGACAGAAATTTAGGATTTCTTAGACAGCTATATTTAGTTAGAACAAAAACCAAACCAGCGGCTATAAAACCTAAAAACCCAGCAAGATTATCGGAAACTCCAAGAGTAATCATCATAAGAACATAAATCAACATAGCCGAGATGAACCTGTGACGACTGAGTAATTGTGCAATCACAGCCCATGAAAATAATGCAAGTAAACTACAGCCCCTATCCAAGTTATGCAAATAGAACAGCTCGCTTGATTTATTCTGAATGTTCATTCTAAACCAGCTATTGATGGCTCCTTGACTAATCAACTCAACGTAAAATAAAACAACCGCCAGTAACAATGCGACTGAATAGTGGTTATGTTGTGGATTCATCTTCTCTAGCAAATATTTTCGCTTTGCAATTAATATACAAATAGCTGAAAAACATAACAAAGTTTTGGTAAAGGATATTAAGCTGCTCGCTGGACTAGCTGCCCAAAAACAACTTAAAAACATCATCAAAAAAAACGCGCACTCAAGCTTGTAATTAGTAATACTAACCTTAAGATCATCTTTTATTAGATACAAATTGATAATAATAAACACAGGTATAGTAATCCCCAATGATAGGCCTGCTAGCAAGCCCAAAGCAGGTATTAAATATATCAAACTTAAATAGGCTTTTTTCATATTATACTCAATTTTGTTCCGGTTCTGCAGCAGGTAAACATTTTACTGGTAATACCTCATACACAGGATGCTCAACGGTGGATAAGGAAGGATTAGACGACATTACCCAACCATGAAAAACAGAAAGATTTTCATCTGGTATTTTGTTATCAAAAACTGTTATTAGCATAAGATTATTTGCATTAAATGGATCAGTGTTTTTTGTACATTTATGCACTTCAACAGAAATATTACCAAAAAACTTCACTTCTCCTATAGAAAACACCACTTTCTGAGACTTAGCCGTGATTTTATTTAGAATAATCAACTCCGCTCTATCCATACCAACAAAGCCACTATTCTTTTTTTCTTCTATTTTCTTGTTTTTCTCTACAGAATTAATATTTTCACGTTTTTGAGAGTGAGCATTTGTCACATTGTCTAAAACTAAATCAGAATCTACTGGGCACGGGGGAGTCGTACACGTATTCTTTGTTTTAACCCCTAAGGCCTCTTCAACATCCTGAATGTCCAGATCATCAGCAAATGAAGCGCTAACAAGCATTAAGGACGAAAAAAAGACTAAGTTGATATAAAAAAACTTAAGGCGCATAATGTTAATTTGTAATTAGTTTATCGATAATGATTATAGACTAGCTTATATAACTATCAAACAGTTTTAAAAAAATATTGCTCTTATACACAGGATACTAATCCAATGTAGTCTTATATACTTTCATTGTGATACAAGTTACAACAACCATAAAAATACATAGCGGCCATATGTGAGGCCAAACTTCTATAAAACTACTTCCCTTTAGCATAACAGCACGTACAATCCTTATGAAATAAGTGCTTGGCAGAATGCTTCCAATGTACTGAGCCCATTCTGGCATTCCTCGAAATGGGAACATAAAACCAGAAAGTAAAATTGAAGGAAGCAGCACAAATACGGAGCTTTGCATCGCCTGCATTTGATTACTTGCCATGGTAGACATAGCGAATCCCAATGCCAAATTACACATAATAAAAATGAGTAAACCAAACGCAAGTAACCACAAACTTCCTAAAATAGGGACTTCAAACAAAAAATACGCCGCAAACAAAATAATTACAGATTGTATATAACCAATAATAATATAAGGAGCAACCTTTCCTGCCATAACTTCTATTGGCTTAACTGGCATAGATAAAATATTTTCCATCGTGCCCCTTTCTCTTTCCCTAGTTAAAGAAAGAGAGGTCATCATGACGCAGGTCATCGTTAAAACAATCGCAATAAGACCTGGAACTATATTATAACGGCTTAAACCTTCTGGGTTATATAATCGATGAATAATAACATCATATTGTGGAGGCTTTTTTGATATTTTCGACAATGCTCCTTTAGCATCTCTCTTCATGACTTCGTCAATGATTCGATTAACAACACCTAGGGCACTCGATATCGCAATTGGATCTGTAGCATCCGCTTCTATCAGTAAATTTGCTTTGTTACCTCGTATTATGTTACGAGTAAAATCACTAGGGATCGTTACTACAAAAGTTACGTCTCCCTGTTGCAGTAAAACTCTGCCCTCTTCTGCTGATTTGATTGAATGTGTGATGGAAAAATACTCTGAATTTTTTAAGCCAGTTACAATATTTCTAGAAATTATAGTGTTGTCTTCGGATAACACTGCTGTATGAAGGTCTTTAGGGTCAGAATTGATTGCATATCCGAAAAGTAAAAGTTGCATTACAGGAATAGCAATGATCATGCGTAAAGTGGTTGGATCCCTTTTTAACTGAATAAATTCTTTTTTTAATACTGCCCAAATTCGGCGATAAGATATAGATGCCATCATAATAGTTTGCTCAATTGGGCTTTTGACATGTAGTGAATAAAAGCATCTTCCATGGATGGAGAAGATAATGCCCAGTGATATGAAGAGTTTTTGGCATACAATTTGACTACTTTGTCCAAGGCTAGCTTATCAGTTCCACTAATATGCAGACTCCCTCCAAATGGAGCTATATGCATGATTGCTGGGTTATGCTCTAGATCTTCTTTTAACTTAGTTAAATCACCACCACTTACTACCCATATAGTTAGCTTTGTATTTTTAATTACCTCATCAACAGTCCCCTTGATCATAAGACGACCGCCTGCTATATAAATTATTTCATGGCATCTTTCTGCTTCATCCATATAGTGCGTGCTTACTAATACTGTAAGACCAGCTGCTGCTAGTTTATGTATCTCGTCCCAAAATTCACGACGAGCCTTTGGATCAACACCTGCCGTTGGCTCATCTAGTAGTAATATTTCTGGGTCATGTAAAGTGCATGCAGCAAGAGCCAGACGTTGCTTCCAACCTCCAGACAATTCTTTAGCCAATTGGTTCTGTCGTTTTTGTAACCCAAGCCTACTAATAGCTTTTTCAACTTGCTCTCGTTTGTTTTTTAAACAAAACATATCAGCGATAAATTCTAGATTTTCTTTTATGGTTAGATCTTCCCAATAGCTAAACTTTTGAGTCATGTAGCCAGTGCGCATACGAATTTTTTCCGACTCTGTGCGTATATTGTAACCAAGGCACGTTCCTTCTCCTGCATCTGGAGTAAGCAGACCGCATAGCATTCTAATAGTCGTTGTCTTTCCACTTCCATTAGGTCCTAAAAAACCATAAACCTTACCTCTGGGAACCTGTATATTTATATTATCTACTACTAATTTGCCCACAAAGCTTTTAGAAAAATTACGAGCGTCAATCGCATATTGGGTTTTACTCATGAGCACTACTATGAATTTTTACGTCCACTGGAAGTCCTGGATGAAGATTTCTAGTCAAACTGTTGGGTTTGGCTTCAACCATAAATACCATTTTTTCTCTTGCCTCTGAGCTGTAAATGACAGGAGGAGTGTACTCTGCTTGTTTTGCAATATATGTAATTTTTGCAGCTATTGGCTCTCTACATCCGTCGCATAAAATAGATACGCTCTGTCCTTCTATAATTTTAGGCAACTCTGCCTGAGGAACAAAAAATCTAATTTTGATATCATCAGCTGACAAAAGTGTTGCCACCACCTGCCCTGCCTGCACGAACTCTCCAGGTGAAAATAATATATCTTCAATATAGGCATCCATTGTTGCATTAAGCACTGAATCACTTAGCTTCTTCTTTGCTACTAGCAAATTTTGCTTTTCAATTTTTAAGGCAGCCTTGTTTTTAGCATATTCAGATTCTTTTTGATCTAAAGTGGCTTGACTTGCATTACTTGTCTTAGCAAGCTTCTGTATTCTGGAATAATCCTTAGTGCTTTCTTCTAATATAGCTTCGGCTTGAACTATCTTAGATTCAGCTGTTTCTACAGCAATTTTTAACTCTATATCGTCAAGAGCAAAAAGTTTTCCTCCTTTGTTGATGCTCTGTCCACGCTTAACGTACACTTCCTGCAAAACGCCTGAGCTGGTTGGAGATACATATTGATAATCAGCCTCCACATATCCATGCAAAAGGGGATCTTTTTTATCACAGCTTACTAGTAGCAATAATATAAAGGGTAAATATATAGTTTTCATTATAAGAGAGCTTAACTTGAGTTGAGTTAATTGAGTATGCCCTTATTTACAGAAACAAGTCAATTGATGTTTGAGCTTTACAATTACTTTGAATTAAGATCATTGCTTTATAGATACTTAATACTCCTATATAAAAAAGCTATGATTAAAGCTTATTCAAGTCATCGAAATTGCAATAAATTTAACACATGATGCTCCTGATTTTTTCAATATTGAACTGCATAGATTTCCTGTAGATCCAGTAGTTTTTACGTCGTCCACAAGCAAGATAATTTTTCCTTTCAGACCATCACTCTTTCCTATTACAATTGATCCCGATAAATTTCTGCTTCTGCCCTCTTTACTAAGCCCTGTTTGAGAACGTGTCCAACGCTTTTTAACTAGAAGGTCTGGAATCATAGGCTTTCCTAACAACTTCGCAATCTCGCTAGCTAAAACTTGAGCAGGGTTATAATTACGAAATACTCTTTTCCATCTATGCATAGGAACTGGAACAATCAGATCCACGTCTAGCAACTCAGATTTGTACCTACCTAGCATAAGCCGGGCAAACATTTTGGCATGAGTGGTTTTATCATTATATTTAAAAGCATGAATCAAATGTTTACTGCTCTGATCAAATTTAAGAAGACTTCTACTGATATCGTATTTAGGAGTTGAAGATACGCATTTGGCACAAGAATTTTGCCCCTCTATGCTAAATTCAAAAGGAAAACCGCATATATTGCAATATGGATTTGTAATAAAATTGAGGCTATGAAAGCATTTTGCACAAATTCCATTTTTTTGCTCAGTCAGCGAGGCACAGGAAGAGCATCTATGAGGTAGTGCATAGTTCACGATATTGGACAATAATGATCGAATCATTATCTTTGTCCCATCGCATATTTAATCAATTTACTTTTCAGAAAAGGGGTATTTTCTATGGCCTTAAAACCAAACTGCCTGATTCCACGAAGCGCTCTAGAGCGATTAGAAAATATAGTATTTAGCAGATCAGTAGCCTCAAGCATATGGCTATTATCCGCTTGTCTTTCTTTTTGGTACCGTTCTAGAGCATATTGATTTGCTTTAAACTTCACTATATTATTAATTAAACTAGCTATGTCTTTGATTCCTTGATTCAAGCCTTGTCCGGCTAGCGGATGCATAATATGAGCAGTATCTGAGACTAATACAATTTTTTTATTATAATATTTTTTTGTCTCGTATATCTTTAACGGAAATGCGGCGGCATCATTTTCTATTTGTATAGTTCCAAGAAAGTCACCAGCATTTTGTTGCACCAGGTATGTTAGCTCTTCTCTGGGTAAATTCATAATTGCTTCTAGCTTGTCTGACTCAACGCTCCAAACAATAGAAGATAAATGCTGATTCTTTAAAGGCAATATAGCAAATGGTCCAGAAGGCAGGAAATGTTCAACAGCCGTGCCCTCATGAGCTATTTCATGACGAATGATGAAGGTAATAGCGTGCTGATTATATGCTTTTTCAGTTTGGCTGCTAAAATATTGTTGTTTCGCGATAGAAGCACGGCCATCACAGACTATCAGTAGATCACAATTGTGCTGCTCCTTATGGTTTAAGAGTAACTTGCATTCTTGACTCGTGTTTTTTTCTATTACGTAGGATGTATTTTCCAGGATAGTAATTAATTCATTGCTGTTAGCTAATGCAAAGAGCTCCTGTTTGAAATTGCTATTTTCAATAAGATGACCCATTCGCTCTGTAGAGCCAATTTTCTCAGACGAAAAATGTAGCATGTCGTTGGATTTATTATCGGCCACATAAATATCATTAAAACAACCAGTATGTTTCTCTAAATCACCCCAAATATCAATATCTTGCAACGCACTCTTAGAGCTAGATGTTAGAGCTGTGGTTCTGATGTCATTAAAAAAATTCTTATCCGTGCTAGAGCGACATTCAATTATAGTAACTGGTATATTGCGCTTAGCAAACCCCAGTGCGGTAATCATGCCGGCTAGTCCACAGCCAAGAATCGTTATTTTAGGATGCATCAATATTTTCTCTTTTATGTTTGTGCATAAAATATTTTAAGTAAGCGCTATTAATCACAACACTTAAAAGAAAATATATCAAAGCAATATCAATATAAGAACTATTTACTTTAATAGAACCAAGAAAACACATAAATAGAGCGCCAAGGCTAGTGCCAGTATTTAAGAATAGCAGCTTAATGAAGATATCTTTTTGCATGAGCGCTCCACATATCACTAGCGAAGAAAAGATTAGCATTAGCACTAGACAAAGATTTAACATACTCATTTGATTACCTTACTAACTCTATTATCCATCTCACCCTCTTGCAAGTCATGCATAAAACTTATATCCAAAGCATGTACAAGAAGATTATTATTTTCCATTGATAATGTAACAGTGCCTGGTGTTAAGGTAATAGAATTTGCATAAATAACAAGAGACATGTCGTTTTTTTGTATAGATTGTATAGGCTCTAGTATTGGTTGTATTCTTAAATTTTTGGAGCAAGCTATTTTCACTACGGCTATAGAGGACATGAAAATTTCTTTTAATAGCCAAAAGAAATAAAAGAATGATCCAATTTTAAAATAGTTTTTTTTAGGTAGCAAATTTAATTTCCAGCTAAACACATAAACTAGCGTAGGCACTAGAATCATAAATATTATCATTCTAGGTTCGTAGCTTACTCCCATTAAGCCCATCCATACTATAATCAATGATAAAAATGAAATAATCTTGGTTAACATGCCTATTCTATCTCTATGATATTTTACTAAAGTTCTAGATATGTTATATCAACATAATCTCTTGAGCAATAATAAACTTTATATGTTTTTGAGAAATTAGGATGCTTTGTCTCTTGGCTTGCCCAAGACCTAATATAGTTATAATTTTTGATTACTACGCATTAATCAGCAGATTTATACGCAGTAATCATAAGGACATTTTATTTATAGTAAGCCAGAAATAGAATTAACTAGGCCATTTTTAAGCTCAGGAAGAGCCATTTCAAACTTTAAGTTTGTCTTAGTAGCCACACTCATGATTCTAGTTTGGTACTTCTTCCAATTACACTGCTCAGACCAAGTAGAAGTTTTGGTGCTGTTTGCTCCTTGCTTCACCTCAGAACTACTTTTTTCTTTAATGATCTTTCCACTAGCTTTTTCAGAAAGCTGTAAATCAGTAATCATAGTATAATTAACTACTTTGACTGCGGAATCTGCTATTGTTCCAACTAATCCACCGGCTAATGCTCCAACGCCCATTCCGAAAGAATCATTTGATACGGATGCGCCAATTAATCCACCTCCTAAAGCTCCGCCAAAGCCAGAATGCAAACTACCAAATGGATCTTTGTTCGTTGACTTTCCAACTTGTAAGATATTAGCTTGAATCATATATTGCGCTTTCCTTGGGTCAGTAACTACTTTATAGCCTTTTTCTTCAATCGCCGTCTTTACTTCAGCAAGAATGTTGAGGTCTTTTTTATCTGATGTATTTCTTATTTGTAATATAACAGTTTTCTGATCATCTGCTACTGGATCCAAAAATATAGTTTCAGACATTTTTGTTTGCACATCTAGTTTGCCATAAGTCATCTGCTTATCGATTGCAGAACATCCAGTTAACAAAATAGAAACTAACATTGTTGTAAAAATTTTATGAATACTAACCATCATTACCTTAAATATATTATTATGAAGCTAACATATATTGCCAGTCTTTTATGTCAATAATTTATATTTAAAATTAGTAAATCTAGAAATATTTACTACAAGCTTTTAAATAAGAATAACCAGTGAGTAATGTCATGATTGCCGCGCCCCATAATAAAGCATGCCCAATATAATCCATCCATTCTAAACCCGAACCAATAGGACCTATTATTAAAAACGTTATGGATGTCATTTGAATAAAAGTTTTAACTTTGGCCATTCTTGTAACTGGTACGCTTACCTTCACCTGAGCTAAAAACTCTCTAAGACCAGCTACTACAAGCTCACGGGCTAATATTAATAAGCAAGGAATTTCACCTGCTCTTCCGAATTTCACAAGCATAAGAAGCGTGCAACCAACAAGAACCTTATCTGCTATAGGGTCAAACATTTGACCAAAACTAGATACTATACGATATTTTCTAGCTAAGTAACCATCTAAAAAATCAGTAATACTGGCTATTGCAAAAACTATTGCACCCACCCTGTGAGCCAATACAGAGCCTTCAAAGTAAAATGACACAACTATAACTGGGATAGATAGTATACGAATTATAGTTAGGTAATTGGGTATATTTTTATCTATATGCATTAGTAAGACTATTGATTAGAATTCATTGTACAAATCTCAACTCCATAGGTATCTAATAAACTTGCATAAGTCAATATAGATTAATCAAAAAAGACTAGAGTTTGATGACGGGTGAGCTATAATTGACTAATCCAGTTTTTATTTGCCGCTAAAAAATGCGGATTTAGGAAACCATCTTTCGCATAGGTCATTAATTTTCCATCTAGCAAATAAATATCTCCACCAGCTGACTTAATCAAAGCATGACCAGCTGCTATATCCCATTCCATCGTTGTTCCAAATTTCGGGAACACATCACCTACTCCTTCAGCTATTAGACACAATTTAAGAGAACTAGGGATTGATATTATCTCTAATAACCCATGTTTTTTAAGGTAGCTAGAAGTCAAAGAATTAAAACTATTTGAACTTACAACTGCCACAAATCCATTGTGACTATGAGGATTCTTTTCTACAGCTTCACCATTTATTTCTATGCAGAATTTCTTATTCTCATCAGTATAGTAAAGCTTTCCTGTTGCTGGCTGGTAAATAAAACCATAAACAGCCTCTTGGTTTTCAATTAGTGCAATATTTACAGTAAAACTATCTTTATTGGCTATAAAGCTTCTTGTCCCATCAATCGGATCTACTAACCAGAATTTTTCTTTTTCATTAACAGAAAACAGATCTCTTTCTTCGCAAATTATAGGAATTTCAGGGGTTAATACAGATAGAATCTCGTAAATATGTTGTGAAATTTCTTGATCAGCATTAGTAACAGGAGAGTTATCTGGTTTCCACGTAACTTTGATTCCACTCAGTCTAGCGTTAAGTGCTATTTCACCTGCGCTCAACATAAGCTTCTTTATCTCGGCTACTAGTTCTTTGTTCATTAAAAACTCAAACCCACCTTTGCATCATAAGTATTGACTAATAAATATGCTACCGTCATTGGTCCAACACCACCTGGTACAGGAGTTATATAAGAAACGTGGTTCTTTACATTTTCAAAATCAACATCACCGAGCAATTTATACTTTCCATCTTGCTCAACTCTATTGATGCCTACATCTATTACTATTGCACTGGAATTAAAATATTCTTTTGTAAGAAATTTGGGATTCCCCATAGCAGAAACAACAATATCTGCCTTAGAGGTTATTTCCATAAGATTCTTTGTTTTTGAATGACAAATAGTTACAGTACAATCTTCTTTTAACAAAAGCGCTGCAAGAGGCCTGCCAACAATGTTAGAGCGACCTAATATAACTACTTTCTTACCTGAAATATCTGAGGCGCAAGATTTGATAAGCTTCAAACAGCCAAGTGCAGTACACGGGACAAAGCCGTTTTTATAAGGACTAAATAACATCCCCAAATTTATTGGATGAAAACCATCTACGTCTTTTGCAGGATCTATTGCCTTTATTACATTTAATTTGTCAATATGGTTGGGTAAAGGCATTTGAATTATCATTCCCGATGTGTCAGCATCTTTGTTTAGGTCATTGATTTCTTGTAATAATTTTTCTTCAGTTATATCACTCGTAAACTTTTTTAATTCAGTTCTAATACCGACTCGAATAGCAGCTTTTATTTTATTTTGAACGTATATATGACTTGCAGCATTATCACCAACTAGAATAATGGCTAGTTTTGCTGATACGCTATCACTATCTATACGAGTCTTTAAATCAAGTAACAGACGACTGCTAATCTCTTTACCATCTATAATAGTTGCTGACTTTATCATTTTTAGACACTATCCCCGACAATACGTAAAATGTTAGCCCCACAATTTGATAGTTTTTTCTCAAGAGTTTGATAACCTCTATCCAAGTGGTAGACTCTTCTTACTTTTGTTTCCCCTTTAGCGCACAAGCCTGCAATAATCAAAGATACAGATGCACGCAGGTCACTAGCCATAACTTCTGCTCCAGTTAGTTTTTCAACTCCTTTGACCGCAGCATTATTTCCATTAACAGTAATATTAGCACCCATTCTACACAATTCAGGAACATGCATAAACCTATTCTCAAAAATATTTTCTAGGATCAGAGACGAACCTTTTGCCATAGTCATTAAGCACATAAATTGGGCTTGTAAATCCGTTGGAAATCCTGGGTATGGTTGAGTTGAAATATTCGTAGCCTTGATATCTCCCTTATGACGAACGCGCACATAATTATCACCAGACTGAACATCAACTCCAGCTTCTATCATTTTTAAAGCCAAGTTTTCTATAATTTCGTAATTAATGCCTAATAATTTTATATCCCCCTTGGTTGCCGCAGCAGCTATCATATAAGTTCCAGCCTCAATCCTATCGGCTACCACCTGATAACTTGTT
The DNA here is from genome assembly GCA_029251475.1 of Rickettsiaceae bacterium. GTDB lineage: Bacteria > Pseudomonadota > Alphaproteobacteria > Rickettsiales > Rickettsiaceae > Megaera_A. Next base: position 19,546 of record JAQXDF010000018.1, on the reverse strand, counting down.
CCAAATAGTTGATCTTTACCAATTATATGTATCTCACTAGTATTAATTCCACGAATATCTGCACCCATTTTATTCAAGCAATGGCACAAATCAACAATCTCAGGTTCTTTTGCGCAGTTGAATAATTTCATTTCTCCTTCCGCTAGAACCCCAGCCAAAATGGCGTTAATGGTAGCTCCAACCGATGGTTTATCAAAAGAAAAATGCACCCCTTGCAAACGCCCTTTAGCGGTTGCGTGGATGTAACCCTCTTCAATAACAATAGTCGCTCCCATAGCCTCCATCACTGCTATATGAAGGTCTACCTGACGTGCTCCTATGGCACAGCCACCAGGAAGTGAAACCTTAGCCTCTCCAAACCTTGCTAATAATGGTCCAAGAACCCATATAGAAGCGCGCATTTTACGCACAATATCATAAGGTGCTAAATAGTTAGAAATAGAATTAGATGATAATTGTAGAGTTAGACTTTCGTCCTTTTGTAATTCAGATTTTATTGCTGTACCATGATTACCCAGAAGGGCTTTCATCGTATTTATATCTGATAATTGAGGGATATTGGTAAGTTCTAAAACTTGGTCAGTTAATAAAGATGCTACCATCAGAGGCAAAGAGGCATTTTTCGAACCACTGATAATTATTTCTCCTACCAAAGGAGTTCCACCTTGAATTACAATGCTGTCCATATAATTATGTTTTAAAACTTAAAATAAAAGAAAAAACGAGACCTAATTAATAACTAGGTCTCGTTTAAGAAGTGCTTACTTTTTACCTTCTTTAAGAACGGCACCAAGGATATCGCCAAGACTTGCTCCACTATCAGTAGAACCATATTCTTTTATAGCTTTATCACGCTCGTCCATTTCAAGAGCTCTAATTGATAGAGATAATCTACCATTTGCTTTGTCAACAGCGATGATTTTTGCATCAACTCTATCTCCTTCTGCAAATCTATCAGTTTTTTGCTCTGATCTTTCTGGTGAAATATCAGCTTTTTTGATGAATCCTAATGCTTTTTCATCAACGTTAACTTCGATTCCATCGTTGTTAGTTCCAACAACAACACAAGTAACAACCATGTTCTTCTTGAAATCATCAACTTTTCCTTCATATGGATCTTCAGTTAACTGCTTGATACCAAGAGCAACTCTATCTTTTTCGATATCGATATTTAATACCTTGCACTCAACTTCATCACCTTTACTGTAGTTTTTAAGAAGTTCAGCACCATTATTTTCCCAAGTCAAATCAGACTCATGAATCATACCATCTGTATTAACATCGATCGCAACAAACATACCAAAATCAGTAATGTTTCTAATTGGAGCTTTAATAACGCTTCCAATAGGATTTTCTTCTGCGAACTTAACAAGAGGATTATCTTGACATTTTTTGATACTTAGAGAGATTCTGTGTCTTTCAGTATCAACATCAAGAATTACAAACTCAACTTCTTGTCCGATATTCAGCAATTTCTTAGGATTTTGATTAGTTTTACCCCAACAAATTTCAGAAGAGTGCACTAAACCTTCGATTCCATCTTTCAGTTCAATGAAAACACCATAATCAGCAATGTTAGTCACTTTACCTGACATAACTTTACCCATAGGCATTTCTTCTCTAATATTGTCCCAAGGATTTGCATCTAACTGCTTCATGCCCAAAGAAATTCTTTTTGTCTCTTCGTTAAATTTGATAACTACAACTTTGATTTCTTGACCAAAACTTAGAACTTCTGATGGGTGATTGATTCTGCTCCAAGAAATATCAGTAACGTGCAATAGACCATCTAAACTTCCTAGATCCACAAACGCACCATAATCAGTGATGTTCTTAACAACACCATCAAGTATATCGCCTTCTTTAATCGTAGAAAGCATTTCTTCTCTAGCTTCAGAGCGAGATTCTTCAAGTATAGCTTTTCTAGAAACAACAATGTTACCCAGCTTTTTATCCATTTTCAGGATTTGGAATGGCTGCAAGATATTCATAATTGATGTTGGATCTTTAATTGGTCTAACATCAGCTTGACTTCCAGGAAGGAATGCAACAACGCCATCTAAATCAACAGTAAATCCACCTTTAACTCTACCAAAGATAGTACCATTAATGTTTTCGCCTTTTTCAAATATCTGTTCAAGAGAAACCCAAGATTCTTCTCGAATCGCTTTTTCACGACTTAAAACCGTACCTTTTCTACCAGCTACTTTTTCTACATATACATCAACGATATCGCCAACTTTAGGCAATTCTTTGCCTTTAATTATTTGAAATTCGCTAACAGCAATACGTCCTTCGTTCTTCAAACCAACATCAACGATAATTACATCTGAGTTTGCAGAAACAACTTGACCTTTTACTACAGATCCTTCTTTTACATGGGAGGTATCTACGCTTTCAAGCAACTTTGCAAAATCTTCTTCAGAAGGTTTAGAGTCGATAGCGTGAGGGATAAATCTTTTTTTAATAGGTTTCATAAATTATATATAATATGCGACTAAATCCAATGCCAGATTTCAAGTCAATTTAAAGTTATAATAAAGCATAAGTAAAGCTAGCGGCATTAAAGCTAGAAATAATATTACTTAGACAACAAAATTTTTGATGTTTTGAATAATTTCTAAAGGAGAAAGCTTGCTTGCATCCACAAGTAATGCATCTTTTGCAGCTTTAAGAGGAGCGCTTGACCTAGTACTATCTCTTTCGTCTCTATTTTTCAATAATTCCAAAACGGAGGTTAGTGTACAATCTTTTCCTTCTAAAAGCAACTGCTTATATCGTCTTTCTGCCCTCACCTCTACATCATCTGTTATAAATATTTTAAAGTCAGCATCGGGGGCAACAACGGTACCAATGTCCCTACCCTCCATAATTATCCTAGGAGTAGTTTCTATAAGATTACGCAAATAGCTACCCAAATTAGTACGAACCTCTGGTATCACTGAAATTTTAGAGGCAATATCGCCTATTTTTTCTTGATTTAGATCGATATTTTGAGTTTTGAAAATTACGTCCTCATTAGCAGATAACTCAATGACCGCATCCAAGTCGCCTGGAGAAACATTATTCTCTATGCAAATATAGGCAAGCCCCCTATAAACAATACTTGACTGAACATATGTTAAAGAAAATTCTTTTGCTAGCATTCTCCCAATCAATCCCTTCCCTGCAGCAGATGGACCATCCAGAGCAATAATTACTGAATTATTTTTTTTATATAATTTTTCTGATAATTCCACTTCAACTCTCAAACTAATAACAAATTATTATCCCCTTAAGACAAACCAGATAACTCTAGGTCATCTTGATTGTCCTCATACTGCAAAATATCAATTATGGCACTTGAACCTTTCAATGTTGCAATCTCAGCTGCTGTGACATTAGGCAGGTCCTCCGAGAGGAAAAAAGATTTAGACAAGTCAGCCCTGCTTATCATTTCTTCAACAAAAGGAACATCTCCCGCTTTTACCGCTAATATAAAAGGCGTGTCACCATTATCCATAGCTTGGTTTACATCGGCATCATAAAGAAGAAGCATCTTCACCACATCAATATCTCTTTTTTCTACAGCCAAAGCAAGAGCAGTTTCTTTATCAACCCTGCTAGCTTGATTGACATCCGTTCTTTTGTTTTGGAGCAACAATTCAAGCATTTCAATATTATGCTCTTGAGCAGCAATAATCAAAGGAGTATCTCCATAATCATTGCATTCGTTAGGATTAGCGCCATGCTCAAGTAATAGGCTAGCAATTTCTACATTACCAACTACTATGGCAACCATAAGCGGCGTAACCTTACTAAACGTTGGGAAGTTCGCGCTAGCTCCTTGTTGTAACATTTTTTTAATACCTTCAATTCTTTCCTCCTTTATTGCTTTAATGAAAGGTGAATCACCAGGTTGGTAAGCACGATCAATTTTTGACATCACTCTCTCTGCCTCCTTCTATACATTTATAATTAATAAGCTAAACATTACTAATATTATGCTATAGGATTAAGTTTCTATGAAACTTTCAATGATTTTGCAAACAAAATTCTTGAAATTTTAGACAATACAGGGTAAAAAAGCAATGCCCCAATATTATTGGGCGGTTAGCTCAGTTGGTTAGAGCGCTACGTTGACATCGTAGAGGTCGGAAGTTCGAATCTTCTACCGCCCACCAGTAATATTAAAGTAACATCAGATGCACTGCCACCCCCGAATCACAATGAAACTAAGATCCACATTTAAATTGGACACTAATCTCAAACACATAATTGATTTATATAATGACCTTGCGCATATTTACAAACAAGAAGCCGGAAACCAAACCACGCTATACGAAAAAGAACGACACAAAGAGTCACTAGAATATACTAGATGCGCATCCGAAGCAAGGAGCGCACTTAGCATAGCCGACTTACCTGCTACATACAACAAAGTTGCTATCGCATATGCAACAATCAACCGCAACGAAATGGCTCTCTACTGCTTTAAAAAGGCCGCGCTAATAGATGAAGAACTATCGCCAAATAGGAGTTTATCAACAACTATTTATAACAATATTGCGTTTCTTTATCTAAAACTAGGGAATAGTGAGCAGGCCCTAATATATCAAATCCAAGCATTTACAATCAAAGAGAATGAATTAGGTGAAAACAACCCTAATTTAGAAGAATTTATTTCCTGTATCATCAGAACTTGCAAGCTATCCAAAAACCATAAAATTCTTGCTGAATACGAGCAAAAATTATTGAAGTTCCTGTCGGTAGACAGAAGAGATGGGGATCATCCAACATCACTAGATGACTCAGACAATATTACAGAAGCAGAAGAACAAGACCTATTCGCTCCTACTATAGTTACTGGGTCAAGCAGCGATGTTGATCCAGCAATGTAAATTCAACTTATGCTATTTTTGACAAAGATTTTACCAGGCTATTAACTGCATTTTGATGCTCTGAATTTTCAATTTTCATAAAATTACGAGAAACTTCAATGCACATACGCTGATGATGAGTCATTATTGGCTCACTTCCATTTGAGTCCAAACCTTCATAAAAATAATTTACATTTTTTTCAAGAGCTTTCGCAATCAAAACTAACCTACCTACAGAAATCCTATTTGTACCTTTTTCATACTTTTGCAACTGCTGGTGAGTTACATCAATGACCGATGCTAATTGCTGACGAGATAAGCCTTTAGCTAATCTTAATGAATAAATTTTGTTACCCACAAATTGATCTACTTCAACAATATAATCATTTTTTCTTGCCATAACAAGCCTCAAGTTATTACTAATCTTTTATCTAAACTTTATACTTAGTTTTACTTTATAGATTAACTATATATCATGAATGTACAGCCATAGCAACATTTATTTAATAAAATTTAACTTAAACTTTACAATAAATCCTGTGATTCTAATAACTCTAAGAATTAATTACGCTTTGAAATGGCTTCAAGTCAAACATAGGCATGATTCCAAATAAATGCTCAAAAATCTCAGATTGAATTTTTTCGTAACCAGACCACTCAGTGTCCTTACTAAATACATATATCTCTATCGGAACGCCTGTATTAGTTGGCTCTAGTTGGCGCACTAAAAATGTAAAATACTCCTTACCATGGATGTTAGGGTGCATTTGCAAATATTGATCGACATAATGTCTAAACATTGCAATATTGGTCAGACCCATTTTAGCATCAAAATATTCTTCATTATCTCTTAGCACATTAGTCATATATGGCATTTTTTTAAGCGTATCTAATGTTTTTTGATCGCATATTTTGATAGTATCCATATCTATGCTAATAGATCTCTTAATACGACGCCCTCCTCCTTCGAACATTTGACGCCAATTCTTTACTCCCGTTGATAAAAAGGCAGATGTTGGAACACTAGTATAAGTACCGTCAAAATTACGAATACTTACTATAGTAATAGTGATTTGTTTGATCTCACCATCTGCATTATACTGAGGAAGAGTAACCCAATCACCCACTTGAAGCACATTTTGAAATGTAAGCTGTAAACTTGCCAAAAGCCCTAGGATAGTATCTTTGAAAACAAAAGTCAGTAATGCAGCAGCAGCACCTAAGCTAGTGAACAAATAACCAATTGAAACGCCTAAAATCAAAGAAAATACAGTTAAAATTGCGCAGATTACGACAATGATTTTAACAATATGTATATGCAAATCAATTGCAAGCCTCTTCGAGACCAGCTTGACCCTAGAAACTTCAATAGCTATATCCATTAGCGTCAGTAACAATGATGTGATGCTGGCAATTATGTAAATAGTCAAGATCACATCTTTTACTCTTATAGCAGTGGAACCAATAAGATCGGAACTCTCCAGCAATTGTCCACAAAACATAAAATACAAAGCTGAAAAAACCCAAATAATATGCTTTGATAAATTTTGTTTTTTTGCTATCTCACCATACGTGCTATTTCGCTTTCCAGCTAACTTTATTGCCCCAGGTAAAAGTAACTTTTTCAAAACAAGAAGCCCCGGATAAAAAGCTACAAACATAATGCACAGCATAACTAATAGCTGATTGCCATCGTATAAAGCATACATATTTTCTATAGCAAATAATTCATCCATATAATTAATTCAAATTTAAGTTAAACGTATATTATAGTGCAATGACCTCTCATAACACAAATTGTTTTTTATTTTATCCAATAAATTAGAAAATTAGGATAGACAAATGATGTTTTATTGATTATAAGTTTCCATTCATTCAATTTCTTCAAGTTGAGATAGAAATTGCTTGCATTTTATGGCCAGATAGCTCAGTTGGTAGAGCAAAGGACTGAAAATCCTTGTGTCGGCGGTTCGAACCCGTCTCTGGCCACCACTTTTCGCTACTGTTTAATCCAACTCCTCTATTTCTACTTCACCAAGACAGCCTAAATCATCTCTTATATTTTCATCAGAAGGTTCTATTTTATCTAAACAACTCTCTGCTACTACATGTTTTAAATACATAAACTTCTTGATATGTGGGTTAGCAGAATCCATCGCTAAATCAATAGCCGTATGGCCATTTTTATTTTTAAAATAAATATTAGCTCCAAATTTAACCAGTAGTTTGACAACTTCAAAATACCCCTTAGATACAGCTAGCAATAAAGGTGAATCACCATCTCTGTCTTCTATTTCAGTGTCAGCTTTATTCTCTAGCAAAAACTTAACTATTAGAGCATCGTTCAAGGAGGAAGCAAGCATTAATGCCGTAACACCATATGAATTATTATAAAAATTTATCTGAGCACCAGAGTCAGTTAATATTTTCACTATATCAAAACTACCTACAGATACCGCTAGCATCAAAGGAGAAAAATCATCTTGTCCTACAACACCAAGCTTCGCCCCTTTATCTATTAAATAGTTCACAACTTTAATTTGCTTGTTTGCAACAGCTATCAGCAAACAACTATCAGCATGCCTATTGATTGCATTAACTATACCAGGATCCTCCTTCACAAAAGCTTTAATTTGTTTAAGGTTACCCACTTCTATGGCTTTAATTAATCTGTATGCGTATTTTTGTGGAATAATCTTTGCAATTGGCTGGCCGATAATTTTGGAAGCTGAACATTTCAAAGACTCGTCTTGTAGCAACTCTATTATGTTATTATCTGCTATTTGATTAGCTAATTTTATAGCAGAATAACCAAATTCATTAAACGAACTATCATCAGCACCGCGGCCTAATAACCATTTTACAATACTATAATTACCCTCTTTGATTGCCCACATCAAAGGAGTCTCGCTTGCAGTAAGCGCATTAATATCCCCTCCTTTATCTACAATAATCTGAGCGATATCAATATATCCCTTTTCAAGAGCAAGCCTCAATGGCGAATATCCATGGTCAGAGGATAACGCCACTGGGAAAAATTTATCGTTCATCATATAACATCTTGCCTGCCATGATCGTATAAATTCATTCATGCCTTGATTATCTTGTGTTTGTGCTGATAATTTGCTACTTTTGTTTAAAGACAACATATCAGAAACAGACAACTCCATAGCTGTTAAAAAAATAGAATTAGTTGATAAATTAACGTTAGCTCCATTTTGTATTAGAGTAGATGCTATTTCTTTGTTACCAACCTCTAAAGCTACTATTAAAGCAGAACAGCCTTGGTCGTTTACAGCATCAATACTAGATGAATCAATATAATCCAGTATTGATTCATAGTCGCCTTTATACGAAGCTTGGATTAACGGCGTATTACCATAAGAATCAATCTTGTAGTCTAAATCTACACTTTGCTTTTGTTTTTGAGAATTGTTATTTGATTTAGCATGATGTTTTTTTGTTTTTTTGGGAGGCATGTGAAACAAGTCTTATTAATTTAGTCTGTGCGAATTAAAAAGCAGATAGATAGCTAATGGATATAAACCACTAACGTCTATCTGCTAAGTAATTTAAAATATGCTAGCTGATAATTTGATGAAATATTTTTTCAAGATCCGGTTGAGAACCACGCAAATCTTTTATTTCTTGCTTGATGCCAGCAATCTCCTTTAACAAAGAAGAGTACTTATCTTCTTTTGCATTTAACTCAAAACGCAAAATAGTCTCTGTTAACTGCTTAGCTACTATTTCTTTTGAAAGATTAAGATCATCTAGCTTTATAGGTTTATGAAACTCAATGTCAATATGCCTAGTACCCAATTCTGTCAGCAAGTTGCTCTTTGAATCCTGTTTAATAATTTGTCCACGATCAATAAAAGCAATCTCATCGCATAATTCTTGCGCTTCTGCCAAGTAATGCGTAGTTATAATAATAGTTACTCCCTGCTCATTTAGCTTTTTTACATAATCCCATAATTGATTTCGCAAATCAATATCAACACCAGCTGTTGGCTCATCTAAAATCAAAACTTTAGGGGAATGTACCATCGCTTTAGCAATTAAAAATCGTCTCTTCATACCACCAGAAAGCTGACGTGGCAGAGAATCTTTTTTACCCCATAATCCAAGGGCCTTTAGAATTTCTTCAGTTTTACGCATATGGGGACGGATACCAAAATATCCGGCGGTAAACTCTAATGCCTGAGCTATGGGAAAGAAGCTATCAAATACAATTTCCTGAGGAACTATACCAATAAGTGAACTAGCTTTTTTAGGAGTTGTATCAATATCAACTCCCATAATTGAAACCTCTCCTGAAGTTTTAATCACCGTTCCTGCTAACACATTAATCAAGCTAGACTTGCCAGCTCCATTTGGACCTAAAAGTCCAAACATAGAACCTCGTGGCACACCAAGACTTAAATTATTTAAGGCTAAATGAGCATTAGACGTTCCTTCTGGAGCGTAACATTTAGTAAGGTTTTTTATCGAAATAGCGTTTTTAAGCATTTTATCAGCTGATTTTTTTAATTAAAGTTGAAAGCTCTCCATTTTCATACATTTCACGCACTATATCGCACCCCCCAACAAATTCTCCTGCTATATATAGTTGCGGAACTGTTGGCCAATCCGAATAATCTTTAATTCCTTGACGAAGCTCTGGGCTAGTTAATATATTGACATCCTTGAACTTCACCCCCAGAGATTGTAATATGCTAACAACCATTGAAGAAAACCCACATTGCGGAAAATCAACAGTTCCTTTCATGTATAAAACCACATCATTTTCAGAAATTTCTTTTGCTATTAACTCAAATATTTTTTTATCACTCACCTTGCGCCTCTTTTATATTTATATTCTTCTAATCATTATATACAAACGACTTACTTTAGCCTATAAAATTATATACTAAAAATCAATTATTAGTTATACAAAACTATGGAAGAAAAACAAATAAACCATATTTTTCAAAAGTTTAGTAAAATAACACCCGAGCCAAAAACAGAACTAGAGTATACTAATAACTTTACTCTAGCAGTTGCGGTGATTTTATCAGCACAATCTACAGATGTTTCTGTAAACAAAGCAACGAAAGATCTATTTAAAGAATATAACACACCACATAAAATACTAAGCCTGGGAAATGATGGATTAAAAAAATACATCAAAACAATAGGACTTTACAACTCAAAGTCACAAAATATCATAGCACTTTGTCAGATTCTAATAGATAAACATAACTCCGAAATACCAAGTGAATTTGAGGATTTAATTGCATTACCAGGGATTGGAAGAAAGACGGCTAATGTGATTCTAAATTGTGCATTTGGAAAACTAACTATGGCTGTGGACACTCATGTGTACCGCGTATCTCACAGAATTGGCTTTAGCGATGAAAAAACACCAGAAAAAGTAGAAAAAGACTTGATGAAAAAAATACCAAAAAAATGGTTGCAACATGCTCATCATTGGCTCATTCTACATGGAAGATATACATGCAAGGCAAGAACACCATTATGTTCTACATGCCCTATTACAGAATATTGCGAATATTACAATAAATAAAACTTAAACTATGAACTATTCAGAAATAAAACCACTTAGTGGAACAGCAAAAAAGTTAGTAGTCATGATGCATGGCGTAGGCTCTGATGGCAATGACCTAATAAGCTTAGTACCCTATATACAAAACCATTTAAGTGACTGTCATTTTTTCTCACCTGACGCTCCTGAAGCCTATGATATGGCTCCTTTTGGTCGCCAATGGTTTAGCTTGCAAGATCGTACACCCCCTGTAATCTTAAAATTAGCTTCAGCAAATGCCCCAGCGGCACTAGAAATGATTAAATCTAAACAAGCGGAACTGGGGCTTACGAACTCAGAAACAATTTTATTTGGTTTTTCACAGGGAACAATGATGGGGATGTATCTCGCACTTACAGAAACACAACCATTTGCAGCAATGATTGGATTTTCTGGAAAACTTTTACCACCATCCGAATTAAAAAACAAAAAGACTCCATTTTGTATTATACATGGAGAGCAAGATGACATAGTATCGGTAGAAGAGAGCGTCTATTCAGAGGAGTATTTAAAAAAAAATAACATAGAATATCAGTCTCTTACTGTACCAAACTTAACACATTCGATTGATGCACATGGAATAGAGTTTGCCATAAAGTTTTTAAAAAAATATTGCTATTAAACACAACTAAAGAGGAAGCATGAACACACAAAACAATACACTAATAAACGTTGATCCAGAAATTCAAAAAATCATTGAACTCGAAGGAACGCGTCAGCAAGATTATATAGAACTCATAGCTTCTGAAAATTTCACCAGCAAAGCAGTTATGGAAGCACAAGGGTCTCTTTTAACCAACAAATACGCAGAAGGATATCCTGGAAAACGCTATTATTGCGGCTGTGAAGAAGTTGATAAGGCTGAAATTTTGGCTCAAAACAGACTAAAAGAGCTATTTAGTTGCTCCTACGCCAATGTGCAGCCACATTCAGGTTCACAAGCAAATCAAGCCGTATATTTAGCGCTTATTAAACCAGGAGACACTATTCTTAGTATGTCCCTAGATTGCGGAGGACATTTAACTCATGGCGCTACTCCAAATATTTCAGGTAAATGGTTTAACCCAGTATTTTATAATGTAGACCGGGAAACGCATCGTATTGATTACGATGAAGTAGAGCGTCTAGCACTAAAACATAAACCAAAACTAATTATTGCAGGGTTTTCATGCTATACCAGAGAGTTGGAGTTTGCAAAATTTAGAGCCATAGCAGACAAAGTAGGTGCTTATTTAATGGCTGATATTGCTCATATAGCTGGCATTATTGCAGCAGGGCAGCACCCTAGCCCATTCCCACATGCACATGTAGCAACTTCGACCACTCATAAAACTCTAAGAGGACCACGCGGTGGAGTTATTATGTCCGATGATGAGGAAATGGGAAAGTTATTCAACAAAGCTGTATTCCCAGGTCTACAAGGCGGGCCATTAATGCATGTTATTGCAGCTAAAGCTGTTGCTTTCAAAGAAGCTCTTAGCCATGACTATAAAACATATATAAAACAGGTAATTTTAAATGCGCAAACATTGGCTAAGGCACTACAAGAGCGCGGATATGATGTGCTAACTGGTGGTACGGATAATCACATGGTGGTTTTAGATTTACGCAAAGCAGCTATAACTGGTAAAATAGCCTCATTGTCATTAGATAATGCAGGAATTACTTCTAATAAAAATACTGTTCCATTTGATGAAGCATCTCCTTTTGTTACCTCTGGAATAAGAATTGGCACGCCAGCTTGCACTACAAGAGGGTTTAAAGAAGATGAATTTAAAATTGTAGCTAACTTAATCGCAGACGTACTTGATGGTTTAAAATTCTCGGAAGAAAATACCAAAATAGAAAAAGAAGTATTCACTCAAGTATTAGCATTAAACGCAAAATTTCCAGTATATAAATAAAAAACTTATGAAGTGTCCATTTTGCCAATCAGAAGATATATCTGTTAAAGACTCTAGAGATACCAACGAAGGAAAAGTAATCCGGCGTCGCAGGCATTGCGCTAGTTGCAATGGACGCTTCACTACTTTCGAACGTATACAAATAAGAGAATTAATTATCGTCAAAAGAACTGGTGCAAAACGCCCATTTGATCGCATGAAAATTCTTAATTCAATTACAACGGCTCTTAGAAAAAGAAGTTTTTCTGAAGAAGACATAGAAAAACTTACCGACAAAATAGTAGTAGAGCTAGAAAGCTCTACTACTAGAGAAATAAATTCTCGTATGATTGGGCAGCTGATCATGCAAGAATTATCTAAAATTGATCCCGTTGCCTATATAAGATTTGCATCTGTATATAAAGACTTTTCAACCGCACAAGACTTTGCAAAGTTCATAAACAGAATCAAACCTCATTAGTAATGAACGCTATAATCTTACTAATATTAATATTTTTATCAGAGGATAAACCCATGACACCACTAGCAAAACAAGTGCCTTATGAATTTGCAATGCACGGAGTTAAAGTTCAAGATAATTACGCATGGCTTAGAGCTAAAGACTGGCCATCTAGCGTTACAGATAAGGAAGTTATTGCCTATTTAGAAGAAGAAAACAAATATTTCAAAGACTTCATGACTCCTCTTGAAAAAGAAAAAGAAGCATTTTTTGAAGAGCTAAAAGGTCGTATAAAACTAGATGACGAATCAACCTATACTAAGAAGGATAATTTTTACTACTACACAAGAACTCAGGCGGATAAAGATTATACTATATATTGCAGAAAAGAAGGATCAATTGATGCAGAAGAAGAAATAATTCTTGATGTTAATAAACTAGCCATAGGCAAAGAATTCACTGCTCTGGGTGCTTTCTCAATAAGCCCTGATCATAAATTAATAGCTTATTCAGTAGATTACACCGGGGGTGAAAAATATACAGTTAAAGTTTATAACCTGGAAACGAAAGAATATTTGCAAGATGAAATAGCAGATACAATTGGCTCACTAACCTGGCATGAAACTATACAAGGATTTTTCTACTCACCTACTGATGAAAAATGGCGTCATGACAAAATTAAATTTCACAAACTTGGAACTAATACTGAAGATGATAAAATAATTTTGCACGAATCTAACCCACTTTACTATGTGGGAGCTTCTAAATCATCTAGTAAAAATTATATTTTTATAGATATTAATGGTCATGACAGTAATGAAATCTTCTATATTGACATGAAGGATCACTCCATGACCCCTAAGTTACTGAATAAACGTAAGGAACAAGTATTTTATTCCGTAGATCATAATGATGAATATTTCTACAAAAGCACAAATGATTCAGCCAAAAACTTTCATATTCTGCGAGCCAAAACTGAAAATTATATAGCTGACAAAAATTGGGAAATTTACATAGCTGAAAAAGATAATAGCTACCTTTCTGACTTTGATATAACACAAAATTATTTGCTTCTTAATTACAAAGTTACCGGCTTACCAGAGCTGATCGTACATGATTTGGAGGACAACTCACAAAAATCATTAAGCTTTCCAGAAAGCGCCTACACAGCTAGTATTTATTCAACAAACTTTGAAGAAAATGATATACGAGTAAGCTATACATCTCTATCAAGACCGAGAACAGTTTATAGTTATGACTTTGAAAAAAACAAACTATCAACAATTAAAACCCAGGAAATTCCATCAGGATTTATCTCAGATGATTATGCTGTAGAAAGAATTTTTGCTACTAACGAAGGGGTTCAAGTACCAATAAGTCTATTTTACAAAAAATCGTTATTCAAAAAAGATGGTTCTAATCCCCTTTATTTATATGGGTATGGATCTTATGGAATCAGTGTTCCTCCAGCATTTAGAAATTCCGCTATATCACTGGTCGATCGCGGCTTTGTCTATGCAATAGCTCATATTAGAGGTGGCGATGATTTAGGACATGATTGGTATGAAGCTGCTAAATTTTTAACAAAAAAACTAACTTTTAGCGATTTTATTGCTGCAGCTTATATGCTAGTTAAAGAAAAATATACTTCATCTGGTAATATTGCAATCATGGGAGGAAGTGCCGGTGGTATGTTGATTGGTAACGTCATTAACCAGCGACCAGAATTATTCAAAGTCGCTATAGCCCACGTACCATTTGTAGACGTTCTAAATACAATGCTAGACAAGGATCTTCCTTTGACACCAGGTGAATATAAAGAATGGGGAAATCCGGATGATAAAGAATATTTTGATTATATCAAATCTTATTCACCTTACGATAATGTATCATCACAAAACTACCCTCATTTATTTGTCACAGCTGGTCTATCTGACCCGCGCGTAGGTTATTGGGAAGCTGCAAAATGGGTGGCTAAAATACGCCAGATGAAACTAGATAATAATTTAGTATTATCCAAAACTAATATGAATTTTGGTCATAGCGGGGCATCTGGTAGATTTGATTATTTAAAAGAAGCCGCTGAGGAGCTAGTCTTCATAACCAATAGATTTGGGATTAATAAGTAGGATCTTCCCCCTCCCTTTTGCGGCTTTATCCACGCGCGCAAAAGGGAGGGGATAAAAATAAGTTTACTTCAGAGCTTTTAATATATCCGTAGTAATTTTTTCTTTTGTCAGGCCAAAATGTTTGTATAAATCACCAGCTGGAGCTGAAGCACCAAAGCTATCTATACCAAAAAACATTCCTTCGGAGCCAATAATTCCATGCCATCCAAAGCTACTTGCCGCTTCAATTGCAACGACTAATTTACTGTTTCCCTTAAGATCCTTAAGATACTCCCTTCCCTGTCTGTGTAATACATCCATCGATGGTACAGAACAAACACGCACTGACTTACCTTCTGATGCCATGTTTTCTTGGACTTCCATTGCCAAACTTACCTCAGAGCCGGTAGCAAAAATTGTTACGTCAATGTTGGAAGAATCACTAGCCTCTGAAATAATATACCCACCTTTGGATGATAAATTATTCTCCTCTACTTTTCTGATTTGTGGAAGTGATTGTCTAGACAGAGCCATAATAGAAGGATTATTAGCATTAGACAAAGCTATCTCATAGCACTCTTTAGTCTCGACAAAATCTGCTGGTCTAAAAACATCAATATTTGGCATCGCTCTAAACGAAGCTAAATGCTCAATAGGCTGGTGAGTTGGACCATCTTCACCAACTCCAATAGAATCATGCGTCATAACATATATAACCTGTAACCCCATCAAGGCTGAAAGACGAATTGATGGACGCATATAGTCAGAAAACACAAAGAACGTACCACCGACTGGTATAAACCCTGATAATGCTAGACCATTCATTACTGCTGACATAACATTTTCACGCACACCATAACGCATAAAGTTTCCGCTAAAATCTTCAGAAGTAATATCCTTACATTCAGCGTTTTGAAGTGAATTTGAACCCGCCAAATCTGCTGATCCAGAAATTACCTTGCTCGTTGAACGCATTAAAGTTTCAACTATTCTGCCTGATGAAACTCTTGTTGCCTCTGGTTTATCTGCTTTGTCCGAGGAGAATATTGTGTCTATATCTAGCTTAGGTGCGCTTAAGTATGCACGCTTTTCATCAGGCAATTCGCTGAAGTTCTTTTTCCATGAAGTATATTCCGCTTCACTTTTCTTCCACGAGTTTTCCCAGGCTTCCTTAAGCACTGGATCTATATGGAATTCCTCTCCTGCAAAATCTATGTTACTTTTAAGGTATTTGATTTCTTCGCTACCCAAAGGAGCTCCATGAGATTTAGCGCTTCCTGCTTTTTCTTTAGCACCTTGACCTATTACAGTTTTGCACGCAATAAAGCTTGGTTTATCTGAATTTTGAGCATCGCTTAAAGCTTTACGTATTTGACTTGCATCAGATCCATCTATAGAGACAGTATTAAAGCCCATAGCAGTGAATTTTGACAAATGATCTTCAGAAACAGATAGCTTACTGCTTCCATCAATCGTAATATTATTATCATCAAACAGCACTATCAAATTATTAAGCTTTAAATGCCCAGCTAAAGATGCGGCTTCATAGGAAATACCTTCCATCAAACAGCCGTCACCTACTATTGCATATATTTTATGATTACAAATATCTTCTCCTAGTTCCGCCTTGTATTTTTTCTCAGCAATCGCCATACCAACAGCTGTCGCAATCCCCTGCCCTAAAGGACCAGTAGTGGTCTCAATTGCACTGAACAACTCATGCTCCGGGTGACCTGCTGCTTTAGAATTGAGCTGACGGAAATTTTTTATATCATCTAAAGAAAAATCCTTGTATCCACTCAGGTAAAAGAATGAATATAACAACATAGAACCATGACCAGCTGATAGAATCAAACGGTCTCTATTAAACCATTTAGGGTCATTAGGATTAAATTTTAAAAATTCA
This sequence comes from Rickettsiaceae bacterium, assembly GCA_029251475.1. Lineage (GTDB taxonomy): Bacteria > Pseudomonadota > Alphaproteobacteria > Rickettsiales > Rickettsiaceae > Megaera_A. The sequence goes on along the minus strand of JAQXDF010000018.1, from coordinate 2,743 downwards.
AAAGCCAAGCTCGTCATTGGAAGAGCAAAGCCAAGAGGCATTCCTGGATGACCTGATTTAGCGGCTTCAACAGCATCAGCGGATAAAATTCTTATGCAATCACTCATTTTTTCTAATGAATGATTTTGTTTTTCTTGATTTTTCATTATAATGATCTGGGTAAAATTTATTTCAAAATGAATACTAATCTATATTATTGAATATGACAACTCTACTTTTGACAATTCCATCCTTTATTAAGTCTTTAATAAACCATCTATGGCTATCTGTTAGTTCAGTTGCATTTTATGAAAAAATATTCCGCTCCTATAAGGGCTATGGCTTTAAATATGCTTTTATTTTATCTTTCATAGCCTCTTTGTTTTGCACAATATTACTTTTAAACAATACTGAAACACTCAGAGTTTACCTAGATAAAGGCATCATAAGCACAAAGACTGATAATCTTGATTTCATAATAAGTCAGTTGCCAGACATGGAATATGACGGAAGAAGAATTGCTTTAACCGAAGAAACACCCTTCTATATTAATGACAAGAGCAATAATAAAACTATTGCGATTGACCCGAGCAATAAATTAATGCCATCAGAGCGAGTAAAAATTCCAGTCATTCTAAGCGAGCAGAAAATAATTATTAATTTTCTAGATTCAAAAGGAGATTTATTCAATACAACTCCTTTGGGCTATACACAGATATTTGGTCAACAACCACAAACACTTGACCAAAACAATATCAAGACATCACTGCTGAACCTATTAAACCAATCTTCTTATCTGTTTATTTATCTTATATTTCCTATATTAACTATAGTTATTTTTTCTTACGCCTTACTAGAAAAGAGCTTTATGATTTTGATGCTATACATAATTTCGCATTTATCAGGCATTAAGATCTCTTTAAAAACAACAATAAGAATGGTCCTGTTTGCTAGCGGTATTTTTATCTTGCTACAATCTATAATAGCATTAACCATTCCTTCTATGAGCACTGTATTATGGATGGCACAAAGCTTAGCTAACTTATTGATGATTCTAGGAATCTTAAAAGCATCGGGTCGAAAGATATTGTTTCTAAAATAACGGTCCAATGCTATTTAAACTTGCGACTATCTATAACGCTATTGTAATATGAACTATATATAATCAATATACAGTATATCTATGGGCGATCTTAAAAAGACAACTACAAAAAAAGAAAAAAAAGATTCTGCTAAAGATCTGGAAAGAGAATCTACTGATAAAGTTGTAGCAAAAAAAATGGTTAAGAAAACCGCTAAAACAAAAGCATCTACAAAGAAACTAGTTAAAAATTCATTGTCTGAAGACACCACACAGCAGTCAGCAGACTCCTATAGTACCACCCCAGAATTAGAGGCAGATACTGGCGCAGAACCTGCTGAATATACCGCAATCGACAAAAATTCACGCGCATCATCAAAGGCAGACGCAAACACACCAGTTAAAAAGGATCAAGGTGCACAGGTAAGTGAAAATAATATCCCCAATGAAGACACCAATAGTACAGCTCAAGACAATCCTAAAAATCAAAATGAGCCACCTGCTCCAAAACCTCCAGAGGAAGATGATTGGCTAGAAGCTCTTAAATTAGACGAAATAGATAAAGATCCTAAGTTATAGCATCGTTGACAGCTCACCACTATGTGCGTATATTTCACTGAACAGAATCGATTTATTTAAATATTAGGTATCACAATGAAAAATATACTCATAAAAAAACTGGATAATGCTAACGAATTACAATTACCTCACTATGCAACTGCCCAGAGTGCTGGCATGGATCTTTCAGCTGCTATTGATACGCCAGTCGTTATAAAAGCAGGAGAAGTGCAAATCATTCCAACAGGAATGTCTATTGCTCTACATGCGGGCACGGAAGCACAAATTAGACCGCGTTCAGGTTTAGCTGCAAAAAGCAGTATTACTGTTCTGAATTCACCAGGTACGATTGATGCTGATTATCGCGGTGAAATCAAAGTGATTCTAATCAACCACGGCAAAGAAGATTTTACCGTAACTCACGGGATGAGAATTGCTCAAATGGTAATAGCTAGATATGAACATGTGGAACTAGAAGAAGTTGATTCACTGGAAGATACAGAGCGTGGGACTAAAGGCTTTGGTTCAACAGGACACTAATTTAAACAACTCCTTCCTTACATAACCGATTATAAAAAAATAAGTTACTATATTTTGTAGCTTATTTTTTTATATATACTAGCGTCTATTTAAGACTCAACTACCTGTGTATGTTGATTTAATAGATTATTCTTACTTGATTTGATCTCTAAATTCGCTAACCACTCAATATCTCTAAGCCTTATAAGGCAAGAACCACCATGATCACAATAAATAATTGCAAGAACCCCATAGATTGATTTTGTACAACTACACGACATTTATTCTATGCTCGCCCAAGAACTGAGATATTTAGAGTTACTCTTATCATAAAATGAATTGTATAGTAAATTACAATGCAGAATTGCCCAGAAATCTTAGATTAATTTTATACAATAATCTGCTTGTCATTCTGGGCACAAAGATAGTCGTCTTGGTATTGACCTGGAATCTAGGAAAAAGAGTAGCTGATAGATACTCAATCTGGGTGGCGTTGTTGCATGGCGGTTGAAAAAGGTAGGTAGTTGCGCTATTAAAGTACGTATGAAAAAATACAGAAAAGAGCGCAACTGGTCGCAATATAACCAGAACTTAAAGAAAATAGCA
>JAQXDF010000017.1 GCA_029251475.1 Rickettsiaceae bacterium | reverse complement strand
TGCTATTTTCTTTAAGTTCTGGTTATATTGCGACCAGTTGCGCTCTTTTCTGTATTTTTTCATACGTACTTTAATAGCGCAACTACCTACCTTTTTCAACCGCCATGCAACAACGCCGTCAATGCCCGGAATGACTAGCTTTGCGCCCGGAATTGACCTTTTCTCGTAATCCTGAATTAAGTTGACGGATCTACTATATCAGAATTAATATAAAAAAAATAAGCCTCGGAAAACCAAGGCCCATTTCATTTAAATATAGGAATTATAATATTGTCTCGTAAAATCAGATTAGATCTTATTGTGATCCAAATCTTCTTCTGTCACATTATCAGAAAAATCTAAATTCATGTCCGAATCACTAATATAATCATGAGAGAAAATATTATCATCAGAAGTAACTTCGCTCTCTAAGCTTAGTGGATCTTGTGCTTCAGCATAAAGATTCTCTTCTGGAGCATCGTCTACGTTGTTATTTTTTTGTAGACTTATAATTTGAGATAGGCGCAGAGCATCAACATCTATAGTATCTGTTGCAATTTCGCGTAGTGCTATAACAGGGTTTTTATCATTATCACGATCAACTGTAAGAGGAGATCCTGAAGAAATATTTTTTGCTCTTTCTGCAGCCAATATGACTAACTCAAATTTATTAGAAACTTTTTCAATGCAATCTTCAACTGTTACTCTTGCCATTTTGTGACCTTGATAATTAAAATTAATTTAACCATACACTATAACAGAACAACAATAATTGCAAGTCATAATTCACTTAAGAACTCTTGTGTGTTTCACTAATTAACGCACGCTCGCAAAGATTCTATTTACTCTTGATAAGGAGCATCAACTAAATTTAAAAATGGTATTTTTTCTAATTTGTGCCTTTTAACTTCAGACTTTACAGTTTCTCTAAGTAGTTCCGGATTGGCTATTTTTTTCCTTAAATCTGAAATCCATTCATTTCCATCTTTAAGATTATGAAACCTCATCATATTCCATGGTAAAACTTTATCTTGATGCTCTATAGCCCATTCTAGTGATTCTTTAGCAAGTTCATGCTCACCAGCCCAAGCTGGTATTAATGCTTGATCATATATCTCACTACTAAAATTACAATCTTCCTCTAAAATATAATTTCTGTATGCAGCCACTACTTCTCTTAAGGTTATTTCTTGTTTCAACTGAAAAGTCGCTTGTGATTCTAATGCTGCAAATGCTTTTTTATAGTCTGCATTATGAGTATGAAGGCTTATATAGGATGCACCTCCAGGTACAGCTGAAGATAATTGTAAAGTCATATAACCTATAAAAGGATTAGTACACATTAGAGTTTGGCAACATAAATGTGGTTTATAATTTGTTGCACTCCTATTTTTTACTAAATATATAGTTATTAATATAGGGCCCAACCTTCTATATAAACCCATGGGTTTGCTATTTAATCGCTTCATATAGGGCACTAATTCTTCCCAATCACGTGTTATAGCACGTTGATCTTTTGGGGTCATGGCCTCAACACCAGTTAAAAAATCCCAATTTTGCATGCTATTCTCCTATTCATTCTCTATATTCCTTAGTTCTGGAGGGCGATAATTTTCATCATGTTTGGCAAGTAGCATATCTGCTTTGAATAAAGAGTTTGAAAATAACCTACCTTCGGCAACAATTCCTTGTCCTTCTCTAAAAAGTGCTGGCAATGCTCCACTATACTGAATTTGAATTTCGCTAATATTATCAGTAATAGTAAAACTTACATGATCCGGGCTTTGTATTATGGATTCAGATTTGACGAGTCCACCTATCCTGACTTTCTCAGTATTCGATTTGATTTTGGACAACTCAGATGGAGGATAGAAAAACACTATATTATCATTCAAATTGGAAAGTATAAGATAGATTCCAAGCGAGCAAATACCGAGCATGGATATGATGCCAAATAATCTATTTCTTGTTTTTTGTTGCATGTCTATAGTCTATGACAGTTTTTAGTAGATATATAAATAGAGCTCCAAAAGTGAAGCAATATGCAGCTAATATATAATTATTCATAAGCAAGGTGATTCTCTTTGACTTGAGTTTTATCATATCAACAAACTACTTAAAAAACTACTTTATTATCAAGGCGGATATGTTATTTTAATTTTAAATAATATCTAATTAAAATTATGCAGCAAGATCAGTTTAGAGAAAAATATAATTACGAAGCAGCCACGCAAGTGATGAGGCAATTCTTAGATCTTAAATTTAAAAACTTTGAGTGCTTGCTGCTTTTTCGTATGGGAGATTTCTACGAATTATTTTATGAAGATGCCATCACAGCTAGTCGTACACTTGGAATAGCCTTGACGAAGAGAGGGAAGGGCGGAGAACATGAAATTCCCATGTGCGGAGTTCCTCATCATGCTTTAGAAAATTATTTAAATAAATTACTTGAAGATGGTTTTAAAGTTGCGATTTGTGACCAGATGGAAACGCCGGATGAAGCAAAGAAACGCGGTGGCTATAAGGCTGTAGTGAATAGAGAGGTCACAAGAATCATCACTCCCGGAACTATCATTGAAGAATCACTACTTGAAGCTGGTGAACCCAATTACCTTGTGAGTATATCGATTGATAAGCAAGTGGCCTCGATTGCTTCAGTTGATTTATCTACTTCTGAGATATCTGTTATCTCTTTGCCGGAATCTGAGATTGTAAATGAAATTGCTCGTATTAGTCCCAAAGAAATTTTACTAAGCGACAAGCATAGAACCAGTAAACTTTATTCTTTAATCACGACTCATACAAATAGATATATTTCGTTTCTAGTCGATAGCATCTACGCTTTGCGCAAATGTGAAAAAAATATCTTAGATTTTTATAAGCTACAATCTCTTGAAGCTATTGGAACGCTAGATAACACTCAGATTTCTGCTTTGGGGAGCTTGATTGAATATGTTTCATTAACTCAAAAGGATAAACTCCCTAGGCTGCCTATGCCTAAAATCCTAAATTACCAAAAATTCATGAGCATAGATGCAGGAACTCGCCGTAGTCTGGAAATTAATCTATCGCAATCTGGTAACATCAAAGGAAGTTTATTTTCATGCATAGATCATACCCTCAGCAAGGGCGGACGTCGTTTGTTATATCAATATCTTTCTGCTCCGCTAATTGAAATAGACAGAATCAAAAGAAGGCTAGATATTACCACCTTCTTTTACGTCAATATCGCCCTGGTGCACTCAGTTCAAGATCTGTTAAAGAAGACTGGAGATTTAGAGCGCTGCATCACTCGCCTTAATATGCAAAGAAGCACACCCAAAGACTTGCTGAGTATCAAGTATACTATTGAAATTGCAGAACAAATAAGCGCCGAATTTTTACATAGCAAAGGAACGCAGCTTCCAGATAACATAGAAAAATTAATAAAGCCATTATTAGGGCAAAACGAACTATATCAGCTAATTGATGAAGCCATAATTGACGAAGCTCAGAACTCAATATCTCAAGGGAATATCATAAAGCATGCCTATCACCCTAAAGTAGCTGAATTATATGGCCTTATAGAAAACGGACAAGATGCGATAGATAAATTATGTAGTAAATATCGCTCTGAAACAGGTATTGATACTCTTAAAATCAATAATAATAACGTGCTTGGTTTGTTTATCGACATCACTTCAAGGCACGCAAACAAAGTGCTAGATACTAAATTCATTCACCGCCAAACAACTGCGAACTCAATCCGCTATACCACGGTTGAACTGCAAGAGCTTGAGAGCAAGATGGTGAATGCTAAATTGCTTGTAGTAAATCTTGAGCAAGAAATTTACCATAAAATATGTGAGCAATTAATCGAGCATCAAACAAACCTCCTCGCTCTTAACAGGTCCTTAAGTTTGTTAGATGTTTATTGCAGCTTTGCTTATCAAGCCGATGAAAATGATTATTGTAAACCAGAATTATCCGAGGATATGCGCTTTGAGATAGCAGGCGGAAGGCATCCAGTAGTGGAAAGTGCTCTTAAAAAGTCGAATGAAAGCTTTGTTCATAATGATTGCACATTATCCATGAATAAACGCGTATCCCTAATAACAGGGCCTAATATGGCCGGTAAAAGCACATATCTTAGACAAAATGCAGTAATAGCCATACTTGCTCATATTGGATCATATGTTCCTGCAAGATCAGCTCATATTGGAGCGGTAGATAAAATTTTCAGCCGCATAGGTGGTGGAGATGACCTGAACAAAGGCCAATCTACATTCATGTTAGAAATGCTTGAAACATCAGCCATACTCGCTCAAAGTTCGCACAAATCATTGATTATATTAGATGAAGTTGGTCGCGGGACGTCCACCTATGATGGCGTATCTATAGCCTGGTCTGTTTTAGAGCATATACATGACAAGATTCGTGCTCGCTGCTTGTTTGCTACCCACTATCATGAACTTACTTCCATGGAAAATTTACTTCCAGCCTTGAGTAATTACACTATTGAAATCAAAGATACTGATGGAGTTGTTGTGTTTCTACATAAAATAATAAAAGGAACAGCTGATCGCTCATATGGCGTGCACGTGGCAGAACTAGCAGGTCTTCCAAGGTCTGTGATTAAAAGAGCCTCTGAGCTACTTAAAAAATTCGAAAAGGACTCGTCAAAGTCTAATAGTAAAATACTAAAGTCAGAATCTCACAATATGAATCTTTTTGAAATTAACAACAAAGATCCACAAAACGAGAATAATGATCAAATATTCAAATTAGTTTCAGACGTCAATCCTGATAAGCTTAGTCCCAGAGAAGCCTTAGATATCTTATATAAATTAAAGGGATTGACATAAGCGTGTATATAGCAGTAATATCGCTGCTATGATTTATAACTAACTAAAAATAGAAAAACTTATGATGAACAACGAAAACTACAATGCCGATAAAGAAGCTGAAGCTACAGAGTTTGCGAAACAATTATTTCAAGAAGTGGTTGATGCAACTAAAGAAAACACTACTCTAACTCACGAAGGAGATGTTGTAGGATTTGATGAAAAAACTTCTAATATATATAGCGGAAAGGCTTCTGAAGTTTTTGCAGAAGAATTCGCTGCTGCCGTTGAATCAGGTGATCTTAATGTGATTCTATTTCTACAAAACTGTACTGAAAAATTTAAAGGAATTTCTGTGCATTTAAGACAGCAATTTGAACAATACTTAGAAGGTCGTAATGCAGCTGAAGATACAGATTTCGCGGCTAAAGAAGCTGAAGCTACAGAGTTTGCAAAACAATTATTTCAAGAAGTGGTTGATGCCACTAAAGAAAATACTACTCTAACTCACGAAGGAGATGTTGTAGGATTTGATGAAAAAACTTCTAATATATTTAGCGGAAAAGCTTCTGAAGTTTTTGCAGAAGAATTCGCTCTGCCGTTTCATCAGGTGATATTGATGTAAGTCTATTGAGACACAACTGCACCGAAAAATTTAAAGGAATTTCTGTGCATTTAAGAAGTCAGTTTGAAACAGCCCTAGATGGTAATAATGCAGCTGAAGATATGCAGTTTGCAGAAGTAGAAGCTTCTTTTACTCCTGAAGATGATTCGAATGAATTAGATGTAGCAGGTGCTTCTGAAGCATTGGATTCAGATCTATAGTTTCTACAGATATATCGCGGTAATTAAAACAATAATTTAGTTGCTTACAATATTTTCAATAAAGGCAAGTTGTTTATTAAGCTTGCCTTTATTGTTATTATTATGCTACCACCTTAAAGCATTGCCAAAAATCAGATCCTATAATATCTGAAGTTTCCTCTGGATCCTGGATATTATATTCGGTCACCTCTTCTGGTGGGGAGCTATAAGTGAGTAAAGGAGGAGGTCCATCAGGGTCACAGCTATTAAGTGTTATTGCCCCTTCCCCGAAACTATACAAATCGTACTCCCATATCATATCTAATGGTAGAGAGCTTAAAAAGCTTTGTACTTGATTTTTTACTTGCGGAGTATCTATTTCCAGAAAATTGTCAAATAAGTCAGGGTTTTTATAATAAAAGTCCAAGTCTGTGTAAAAACTGTCAAAACAAATACTTGCCACGGTGGTGCCGTTACCATGCTCGCAAATTAGTTTTAATGATGGCAGAGCTTGATTCCGCAGCAAAAGTTTATTTAGTGTAATGTATGGGCTTAAAGAAGCTCTAGTATCAATTTCATCGTCACTGTACTCTCGTGCATATATTCTTGTGGTTCTAAACAAAACCCCTGTTTCATTAGAGATAATACTAATTAATCTAGTGTTATTCTCTATAACATCTATGAATGCCATTCTATTTTTATCCGTTAATCTATAATCTGATAAATCTAATTCAGTTAGACTATTATCAGGATCTCTTAGTTGCGATGTTATTTCTGATACCTGCTCTTCACTTAATAGCCTAGGAGGTAAATCATTATTCGTGCTACTTGTTGACAATTCGCTATCTGAATCACTATCAAAATCTTGTGTTAATTCTGAGAGGTCGTCGCTTTGCGGCCTAACAGTAGGATTTCTAAAACCAAGGCAATATCGTATAAAATTAAAGTTCATATGCGGCTTGTATTATAATTAATAAGATTTATCTTATGTGTAACAACACTCTGCTAACTTAAATTCAAGTATTTTTAATATAAAAGAGTGAAAACTAGTCACAACCACTTAGAATCTTGGTTTTAAAGGGATAATTTAAAGACTTTACTGCAGTATGGGCACGTCACTTCACCAATGTCTGGATCGACTTTGAGATATATTTTAGGATGATCGGCTGAAGCGTCTCCTCCATTGCAACAAACTAAAGTAGAAGAAGATTTGAGGATTTTCTTTTTAGAGGCCATAAATAAAAACTATTTGATTATATTATTTTATTGAATACAAAAAAAACCTGCGTATCAGTTTATTTAATATTTTTCCAAATGCGTTTTTTAGCTATGAAAAATAAAATTGTAAAGATCGATAGAAAAAGCATAACTTTCAAGCCCATGGATTTACGATGCTCCATTTCTGGTTCTGCAGACCATTGTAAAAAGATAGTCACATCGCGCGCCATTTGCTCTATTGTCGCTGGAGTTCCATCCATATATGTTACCGCGCCGGACATAAGAGGAGGAGGCATCGCAATCTGCTGACCATCAAAGTATGGATTATAATAAAGACCATCTTGGATTGTTATATCATCTGGAGCGGTATAATAACCAGTTAATATTGAAAATAAGTAATTTGCCCCGTCTTCTCTAGCCTTGACGATTAAAGATAGATCTACTGGGTAAGATCCATTATTAGACGCTCTTGCCGATTCAGCGTTTGCAAATGGTGATACAAAATTGTCAGAAGGCAAAGCGGGGCGCTCGAACATTTCTCCTTCGCTATTAGGTCCGTCAATTACAGTTTTTTCCTTTGCTATACTCTGCACTTCTTCTTCGCTAAAACCAATATCCTTAAGGTTGCGATAATATAAGTGACTCAGGGCATGACAAGTAGAGCAAACTTCTAAATATACTTGCGCACCTCTTTGTGCTGATTGGCGATCAAATGTACCAAAAATACCTTCAAATGGCCAAACCACCAACTTATTCTCTTTTTCGCCTTCCATATCAGATGAAGCATAGCCATTAGCGGCAAAACATAAAATTAATAAGGATGTTAAAAGTTTATTATGCATAATATATTTTCTAATTATTCTATTTCTTCTACGGCTCTTTCTGGTAGAGGTAATGGTTTTTCAAACTTAGCTATAAGTGGTATTATTATAAAAAAGTGAAAAAAGTAATAAGAGGCAGCAAATCTACTGACTGTTAAATATGGCTCTTCAGCTGGCTTTCCACCAACATAACCTAATATCAAGCAGTCAACTACAAAGATCCAAAATGCATACTTATACATAGGTCTATAGTTAGTACTTCTTACTTTAGAGCGATCAAGCCATGGCAAGAAGAATAGTATTAATATACTGCCAAACATCAAAAGAACACCACCAAGCTTCGAAGGAACAGCGCGCAAAATAGCATAGAAGGGTAAAAAGTACCATTCTGGCACGATGTGCTTCGGAGTCAACATAGGGTCAGCTGGTATGTAGTTATCAGGATGCCCTAAAAGATTTGGTTTGTAAAAAATAAAATATGCAAAAATTAGAAAGTAAACTCCAAAACCTGCAAAATCTTTTATTGTATAATATGGGTGAAAAGGAATCATATCTTTTTCCTTCAACTTAACCCCTTTAGGATTGTTTGATCCATGCACATGCAATGCCCATATATGCAATATAACTAGAGCTACAATTACAAATGGTAATAAGTAATGTAACGAGAAAAATCTATTTAAAGTTGGGTTGTCTACTGAAAAACCTCCCCAAAGCCAAGTTACTATACTTTCTCCTACGAATGGAATTGCAGAAAATAAATTTGTAATAACAGTAGCTCCCCAGTAGCTCATTTGCCCCCAAGGAAGAACGTATCCCATAAAGGCGGTTGCCATCATCATTAAGAATATGATTAGGCCAAAATGCCAAAGCAACTCACGTGGAGCTTTATATGACCCGTAATAAAGACCACGGAACATATGCAAATACACAGCCACAAAGAACATAGATGCCCCAACTGAATGTATATAGCGTATTAACCAACCATAATTTACGTTACGCATAATTTTTTCAACGCTGTCAAAAGCATGATCGACGTGCGGAGTATAATGCATTGATAGCACTAACCCTGTGACAATCTGAATAACCAGTGCAATACCAGCTATTGAACCAAGATTCCACCAATAACTTAAGTTTTTGGGAGCCTTATATTCTCCTAAATGTTTTAACGCAGAAAAAATAGGTAATCTATAATCTATCCAGGCAATAATGCCTTTTTGTTTTGGAGCTTTGTTCATAACTAGCCAATTCTAATTTTTGTATCTGAAAGAAATTCGTATGGTGGTACTGCTAAATTCAAAGGAGCAGGTCCTTTTCTAACCCTGCCTGAGCTATCATAGTGAGAGCCGTGACAAGGACAAAACCATCCATCATAATCTCCTTTGTTAGGTAGAGGAACACACCCAAGATGCGTACAAATGCCTATTGTTACAAGCCATTTTTCATGACCACTCTTAACTCTTTCTGAATCTTCTTCTGGGTCCTTTAAATCCTTCATCGGGGTGTTTTTGGCCTCGTTGATTTCTTCTTCGGTTCTATGAGTGATAAAAACCGGTTTTCCTCTCCATTTAACAGTTAGAGTACGACCAGGTTCTATGTTTGCAATATCAACGTCAATGGAAGATAAGGCAAGAACATCAGCAGAAGGATTCAGCGAGTTAACTAGCGGCCAAGCTGCACAAGCGGCACCCACTGCAGTCATGCCTGTGGCAGTGAGAGTAACAAAATCCCTACGGGTTGTTTTGTTGGATTTATTTATAATATCATCTGACATATGATCTTTTTTCGATTATTTAATAATTAGCATTATATCGGCAGATATCCTGTTGGCAATAATTTATCTACAAGATTTCTAAATTATTGAGAAGTTTCACCGGCGGATTTGTCTGCGTAGGGATCTTTGCTTTCATCGTACTTGTTGAAGTTTAGCAAATCATCTAAACCACTTTCTAGTTTTTCTTCATCTTTTGATTTTTCATATGTAGGAGGATTTTTTAAGCACTCCCAAAAGTCACCAAGGTTTAGTATTTTTGGCGTGCAGTGCTGCGCAACAGCCTTGGTATCTCGAAAAGCGTTAAATACTGTGTTTTCTGCTATTTCCATAACTCCAGCATCTGTAAGTCCTTTTAACACCCAAAAAGTTACCATAACTGATGTTATAACAACCATTATATACCATTTACTGAGTATTCCATACACCAAAACTACTACTGGGTTTTGCAAAAGAACTTTCAGTTTAGAGAGAAACGCTGCAAACATAATTTTCAACTAAATATTAATTATTACATTTAACCTTAACTCATCGCTCAACTCGATCCAAACTTATTTGGCATAGTTAGTATGAATTTATTCCTAGATGTTGTAAATGTTTTCAATTAAATAGCTAGATAGGTACAAAGCAGGCGGAATAATTATCAAATCAACCCCTAGCATTATATACAATAAATAGAAATCCGAGCTATTTTGTAATAAAACTCCAGAAAGCACAATATTTGGAATGATTAATGGCATAATAAGTATAGCAAGGAAACTGGTGTTTACCCTAAAATAACCTTGTATCGATGCTATCAACACAATCAAAGAAGAACATAATAATAACATAGACATAGAGGTTAATATTAACACAAGCAAGACGTGAATATATACATTATAAACTATGTATATAACTGGCATTACGCTCAAGAAACTCAAAATGCAGCAAGCGCATAAGGAAATATATTTAGCTATGATGATCTTGAGAGAAGAGCAACTAGTCAACATGAGTTCTAAAGTACCATCCTCAATATTTGGCCTAATTAAATTGCTAGATAATCCTATAAAAGCAAGAGGGATGCTTACTACGCAAAAAATAAGACCAAAAAATTGTATGTTTTCATAGCTATTGATTAAAGTAACGCTGAGACTACAAAATAAAAAAAACATCATCGTATATTTCGTAGTATTATAAACTTGGTTTTGAACTATAAATTCTTGTTTAATGAGTGTAATCATAAGTTATCACCTTGATAATCAGATATATTTAATATATGGGCGCTCTTAATTTCAAGAGCATTATGGCTAGTCATAAAGACAATGCCTCCATTATCAGCATGAGAAACAATCATATTTAATAGCAACTGCTTGTTTTCTTTGTCAAGATTAGAGTCAACTTCGTCTAACAACCACAATTTTGATCTACAACAAAGAAGCCTAGCTAGAGCAACTTTTTTTTGATTTCCAGCCGAAAGCTCATAGCATTTTGTATCTGCAAACTCTTGCAAGGAAAAATAAACAATGGAAGCGTAGACCAGCTCCTCTGAATTATATATCTTTGCCCATACTTCTAAATTTTCTAGAACAGTTAACTCTGGTTTTACACCAAATTTATGCCCAATATAGGTACAATAAGGTTTTGTTAGATTAGTCATAGGAGACGAATCCTTACTAAAAGTAATTTTACCTGCGCTGGGAGTTTGTATACCTGCTATCATACGGAGTAATGAGGTTTTTCCAGAACCGTTATGTCCCTGAATATAAACTATTGATGATGGCAAGAATGTCATAGAGATATTTTTATACAGCTCGCGCTCTTCTATAATCAAACCTAATGAATGTAAAGACAACATATTATGAAACTATTTGTAATTTTATATACTTTAAACGATGAAAATACTTGTCTTCAAGGTATAATTTAATTAGCATCAGTGCAAGCAAATACCCATAGTATAATTTTATCCTGGTATTAATTTTTGTTTTAGGAGTTTTCTATGTCTATAAAAATAAAATCAAAATACTCTAAGATAGTTAAAATTGACGGATCAGAATATAACATATTTGATATTAAAAAAGCAGCAGAAGATTGTGGTTTTGAGTTAAATAAACTCCCATATAGCCTAAGGGTGCTTTTTGAAAACATCGTGCGTAACGGCCAGGATAATAAGCAGGAACTAGAAGTATTCAAAACATGGCTTAAAAACAAGACATCCAAAGACGAAATAAGCTACATGCCAGCACGCGTTTTAATGCAGGACTTTACAGGAGTTCCAGCTATTGTAGATCTGGCTTCTATGCGTGATGCCATGAAGGTAATTGGATCGGACCCACAAAAGATCAATCCAATGATTCCAGTAGATTTAGTAATAGACCACTCTGTACAAGTAGATTCCTTTGGCTCCAAAGCCTCTCTTTCTCAAAACACAGAAAAAGAGATTGAACGAAACAGAGAGCGATATCAATTTTTAAAATGGGGACAAAAAAGCTTTAGTAACTTCAGGGTAGTCCCGCCTGGCACAGGTATTTGTCACCAGGTAAATCTGGAGTATCTAGCACAAACTATATATAAAGATAAAGAATCTAATTTATACCCAGATACCCTAGTTGGAACAGATAGCCATACAACTATGGTCAATGCCCTTGCGGTATTAGGGTGGGGCGTAGGTGGTATAGAAGCCGAGGCGGCGATGCTTGGTCAAGCTTTACCTATGATTTTACCAGAAGTTATTGGTTTTAGAATGACCGGAAACTTAAATGACGAGATCACAGCTACAGACCTTGTACTGACTGTGACCCAGATATTACGAAAAAAAGGAGTGGTTGGTAAATTTGTTGAATTTTTTGGCCCAGGTGTTGACAATCTTTCTTTGGCCGACAGGGCGACTATCTCTAACATGGCCCCTGAGTATGGGGCTACTTGTGGTTTTTTTCCTGTTGATGCTGAAACTTTAAAATATTTGCGTTTTACCGGCAGGGATAAGCACCAATTAAAGATTGTAGAAGAATACACTAAAATACAAGGAATGTGGCGCGACTCAAACGAGCCTCAATATACGGATATCGTTGAGTTAGATCTATCTACCATAGAGACTTCACTTGCAGGGCGTAAACGTCCACAAGACCGAGTTAAATTATCCGAGGTAAAAACTAGCTTTGAGGATTCATTTCCCAACTTATTGAACAAAAATCTAGATAAACAAAATAACACTCATCAAGCTATCTCTAGTGAGCTTGGGAATGGTAGCGTAGTAATTGCGGCCATTACTAGCTGTACCAACACTTCTAATCCTTCTGTTATGATTGCAGCAGGTATCGTTGCTAAAAAGGCATTATCGCTAGGTCTAAGTACAAATAATTGGGTTAAAACCTCCTTGGCACCAGGATCACAAGTAGTTACAGAATACCTAAAAATGAGTGGTTTATCGGCTGATCTTGATAATTTAGGGTTTAACGTAGTTGGCTATGGATGCACGAGTTGTATTGGAAATTCAGGCCCACTTGAAGCATATATTGACAAAGATATTAAGGAAAAACAACTGGCAGTTGCCTCGGTTTTATCTGGAAATAGAAACTTTGAGGGTAGGGTTCATCCTAGTGTTAAAGCTAATTATCTAGCCTCTCCTCCATTAGTTGTGGCCTATGCTTTAGCTGGTACAGTAAATATTGACCTTAGCAAAGACCCTATTGCCACTCTACCAGATGGAAAAAACATTTACCTAAAAGATATTTGGCCAACGCGAGCAGAGATAAACGAGTATATGGAAAGATGTGTGACCTCTAAAATGTTTGTAGAAAAATATCAAGATGTATTTGCAGGAGATGATAATTGGCAAAATATCATAACAACAGAAAGTGATACTTATGATTGGAATGATAGCAGTACATACATAAAGAACCCACCATATTTCATTGATATAGACAAACCACAAAAGATACTTGAAGATATTAAGAGTGCACGTTTACTTGCTTTATTTGGTGATTCTATTACGACTGATCATATATCTCCAGCAGGCACGATTAGCCGAGGCACTCCTGCTGCTGAATTTTTAATAGAGTAGGGCGTTCCAGCCCATGACTTTAATTCATATGGTGCTCGCCGTGGTAATCATGATGTCATGATACGTGGTACATTTGCTAATATTTGTATTAAAAATCAACTATGCCCTGGTGTAGAAGGGGGCGTAACCCTTAATCATTTTACACAAGAACAGGCTAGTATCTATGATGCTGCTATGGATTACCGAAAAAGATCTGTACCTCTTGTGATTTTTGCTGGAAAAGAATATGGAACAGGCTCTTCTAGAGATTGGGCAGCAAAAGGTACTAGTCTACTAGGCGTAAAAGCTGTAATAGCTGAAAGCTTTGAGCGCATTCATCGTTCAAACCTAGTTGGAATGGGTGTATTGCCAATTTTGTTTAAAGAAGGAGTAAAATGGCAAGACTTAAACCTAAAAGGCGACGAGGAAATAAACATCTTGGGAATCAATAATTCACTAAAACCATATCAAGAGCTAGAGTTATCCATTCAATATGGAGATGGTAATAATAGAACTATTACAGTAATCTTACAGATTTATACTGATAATGAAGTAGATTATATAAAACATGGGAGTATACTTGGCTCTGTAATAAAAAATTTGAGTAATTAATAACATGCAAGATACAGTAAAAGAATATTTAGAACCGGGAAAAAAGAATTTAATTTTAATATATGTTCTATTCTTACTTGGCTCATTTTTGCCGCTATTTCCAATTATTGGAGCTGTTTTGGCCTACGCGAATACCAACAATACAAATTTAATGCTTCGAAGTCATTATGTATTCGCATTTAGAACTTTTTGGCTTAGTATCATAGGATTCTGCATTTCTTTTATTACTGCTTTTATTTTTATTGGTATTCTTTTGTACATGATAGTATTTGTATGGGTTGTTGTTCGTAGCATCATTGCTCTTCAATATGTACTATCAGACTCTACTCATCCAGACCCTCTTACTTTTTGGATCAAGTGATTATTTGATATTTAGATATAGAGCACCCCTATATTGATGAATACTTAGATTCATTGCAAAATAAATAATAACATATTAATAGTTAATTGACTATTAATATGTTATTATTTAGTTAAGGGGACTTTGTAAACGTCTCCTTAGTACAGCAATTTAATAAAGAAGGTGTTTATGTTAAAGTTCCCCAAAATATCCTCGATACTCAAAAAATTTACAAATAAGACTAACAATGATTATAAGGTTATACCAACAGATGGCATTATAGAATCTGACTCAGACTTAGACTCAGACTCGATAATAAGAAGCTTTGGTGACAAAGGGTTGAGTTTTAGTTCAGGATTTAGTTTTAGTTCAAGGTTTAGTTTTAGTGAAAAGGTATCCGAAGGTTTATTAAAGCAATTTTTTGATGAAAAGACAATGCACTTGTTTGAAAAAACAAATAAAGTTTTTGACAATTCTAGTGAGAACTCTAACCAACTGCTGGGAGAAAATGAAGATTCACCAGATATAGAATAGAAGTTTAAATAGGAAGAGAGCAGGGGTGCATCCCCCTGCGACTTATAAAATACATTGCTTATACAATACCAAACTCATTTGCAACTAAATCACACGTTTTTCTTGCTGTAACCCTAGCTTTATCTGCGCCTTTTTTGAGAGTGTTCCTTAAATAATCTTCGTCTTTAATTATCTTTTGATATTCTATATTCATTGGATTGATCTTGGATATCACCAGATCAGACAGGTCCTTTTTAAATATAGAAAAACCTTTTCCTTCATATTGATCAACAATTGAATCTTCCTTTTGAGCGGACAGGGCAGAGAATATTTTAATTAAGTTACTAACTTCTGGACGATTTACAGGGTCATAAGAAATTTCTGCTATAGTATCTGTTTTTGATTTCTTAAGCTTTTTGATTATGACATCTGGAGTATCAGTAAGATTAATCCTAGAAGCGTCACTTGCATCAGATTTACTCATTTTTTTCTTCCCATCGCGCAAACTCATCACTCTAGTTGCAGGGCCTTGAATTAAAGGCTCAGGAACTCTTAATACATCTTTATTAAAACGTCTATTTACAGCTCCAGCTATATCACGAGTTAGCTCTAGATGTTGCTTTTGATCGTCTCCAACTGGAACAATATCTGCGCTGTAAAGCAAAATATCTGCCGCCATGAATACTGGGTAAGTAAACAACCCTGCATTAGCGTGATCCTGCTCTTTTCCAGCCTTATCTTTAAACTGAGTCATACGCTTCAACCATCCTATCGGCGTGATGCAGTTCAGCATCCAAGCGAGTTCAGAGTGTTCTTTTACATCTGACTGAAGAAAAATAGTAGATTTATCTGGATCAAGGCCAGAAGCAAGATAAGTAGCAGTAGCCTCAAATGTTGATTTTTTTAAATCATCAGCACTCATCGGCACGGTAAGAGAATGCAGGTCAGCAAGAAAAAAATAGCAATCATATTCATCTTGCATGTTTAGCCAATTACTTACCGCACCTAAATAATTACCTATATGTAAATTACCACTTGTCTGAATACCCGATACTACTGTTTTTTTCATTGCTCTGTTGCTCTAGATTTTTTTTAATTATAGTAATTTCAATATTATATAGGTGTTTTTGGTTTTAGGAAGTAAAAAATACTATATAATATCCTCTAATTATTTTTTGGTAATCTAGTATGTCTTTGTTTTGGCGCTTAAGAGTGCTTGCATTTTATGCAATTATTAGTTTCGTGGTAGTATCATTTTTTGTCTTCCTTTGTATTCCAGTTCAGTTAATCGGCGCTCCATATTCTTGGCGCTACAAAATATCGGAAGTGTTTTCTTACATATTTATTTATTTAATGTGGCTAATATGCAAAATTAAATTCGAAGTTGAAGGGATAGAGAAATTACCAAAAGACGGCAGGCCATATCTTGCATTAGGTAACCACCAATCATTCTGGGAAAATTTCTTCATGCAGCTAATAATTCCTAAGCATTCTTGGGTTATAAAAAAGGAATTGCTTGATATCCCTATATTTGGACGCGGTCTAATCATGGTCAGGCCTATAGCTGTTGATCGCAAAAACAATAGATCGGTACTACAAATTCTAGATGAAGGAGCAAGAAAAATAGAGTCTGGATTGTCCATTGTAATGTTTCCTGAATCCACTCGTATTTCAGTGCATAACAACGTAAGATTTAAAGTAAGCGCAGCTAAACTAGCTCTTAATTCAAAAGTACCGGTGGCTCTTATTGCGCACAATGCAGGTCTAGTTTGGCCAAAAGGATTTTGGTTTAAACAAAAGGGCGTAGTTAAGGTTAAAATAATAGAAACCATTTATCCGAAGGATTATGAGCATCAAGATGCTCGAGAACTGAATATATATATCGAAGAAAAGATAAATACGGAAAAGGCTAAATTAGTAGAATTAGGAGTATAGTTTTTTATATAAGGGCTGCAGATACAGGATGTGGTGTAGGCTGCATGTCAGCATAAAGTATAGAGATAAATATTAATTGCACCAAACCTGCTTGAAACATGCCTTTTGATTTAACTAGATCATTTCATGATGGCTTAGTGATTATATTTTAGATTGGATTTAATTAGATCTTCAAACTCGTATCTAAAATAAAAGTATAGCTAGAAGAAACTAGGTAGAAGAGATCTTTAGTACCACTTTCATCTAAATGAGATTGTTTCATAATCGATATTATGGAAAGTAATAGAAAGAAGTATAAAAGAAAAGACTAAAACGATTATGACTCTTATCAAAAGAGCTTATAATGGCTACCACTATGAGGTCTAACACCAGAGTTCCTACCTCTATCTATCTCCTCTTTTAATTGTTTATGATCAAGCTTCCAGCCGCTTTCAAACTTACAATGACCCCTCTTGTTCCAGAGCTTTTTCTGGATTATAAAAACTGCCATATCATCAAGGTTGCAGCATAAGATTTAATTTTGTCTTTTAATTATATATATTCCAGTAGTCATTATTATTAGTCCACCAATACATGATAGAATATCTGGTATTTCGTGCCAAAATACTACTCCTAAAATAAATGAAAATAACACACTGCTATAAGCTAAAATACTCATTTCTGTAGGTAAACCCAGTTCTAACCCTTTATTTAATGATATTTGATGGAATAACATCAATATAGCATTAATAAATATAAGCATCCAATCATAAATCGAAATATGCATGATGTCTGAATTCACTACAAGAGGTAGTAGAGCTATAGAAGAAATCCAAAAATAGTATATTAATATTCTATCAGAATTTTCTGTTTTTAGAGATGATTTTAATAAAATAATAGTGATCGCCATTGATATACCACTAATTAACCCAAATATAATACCTATATTTATAATTTCCATAGAAGGTTTTAGTATGAGTAAAGTTCCAATAAATCCAATAATTGTGATACCGAACAAACCATGGGCATAAGATTTATCTATAAATAAACTTGTTATTATTAACACCCAAATAGGAGAAAGATTAACCAGTACGCTTACATTGAATAAGGGCAAATAACTTACAGCTAAAAACATAAAATACCAGTATGCAGTGCCCACTAAGCTTCTAAAAATTAAAACATTAAGATTGTTGGGAATTAATATTTGTCCTCGTGATTTTAAAATCCGGGGGCAAAAATATATTGCGCATATAAAAAATTGCATAAATATCACTAATGAAAGCGGGGTATTTGTATTAAGTGATTTTACTATTGCTGTTTTAATGCCATCCAATGCAAAGGCGAATAATACATAATACGTTGCTTTCATAATTTGTTCGTCTCTATTATACGGAGTTATATTTATCATCAATAATTGGCTTTGGCAATGGTGGCGTAGTTAAAGTTTTTATCTTATGTTCTTCCGGAGCTCTTGAAATTGTAGATGACTTGGTTACATCAACAGTATTTTCATGCAAAGAATCATTTTCTTCCGCAGCCCCT
>JAQXDF010000016.1 GCA_029251475.1 Rickettsiaceae bacterium | reverse complement strand
TGCTATTTTCTTTAAGTTCTGGTTATATTGCGACCAGTTGCGCTCTTTTCTGTATTTTTTCATACGTACTTTAATAGCGCAACTACCTACCTTTTTCAACCGCCATGCAACAACGCCGTGCGTCTCCAATTACTAAAACACTATCCCAAAACTTGATCATTACTTCATCTTCATAGAAATTTTTGTTATAACATTCTAGAAGGCGTATAAATGCAAAGCCGATGAAAACCACCAATATACTATAATATATATAAGAAGGGGTTAGAAATAATCCAATTTCATCTCTATTTATCAAAATGTCACGCACTATGCCAATTCCAATAGATGGAATTATAGCCATTAAACAAGTAACAAATAAAGTGCCATTTTCTCTCGCTACAATTGCAACTGCTGATACGGCGAAGGAAAAACACCCGATGATTCCTAAGATGTAAAACCATTGTGAGTTAACGGTTTGTACTAAGATTACTGGGTAAAGATAAGCTTTAATAATATCATTATATTCGGTACTCTTGATGAATTCTTTAATTCCTTGATTAAATTTATCTACTAAATCAAGAGGAACGGTTTTTTTACTGAAGATAAAGTGAATTGGGCTTTTTATATATAGCTGCACTTCCTTAACTAAGGCAGTAGCTTTATGATTTAAAATAGCTGAAGACCCAACAACGCGATCAGTTATAAAACCATCAATTTCACCTTTTAGCAACCCTCCTAACGCTTCAACGTCATCACTATATTCTTTTATAATGTCTTGATTTGTTTGATCGCTGATAAACAGGTTTATTTGAGAGTCTGCATAAATAAACTCTTTAGTAACGCCCAATTTATAATTTGTGCTGCGTATTTGAGATAAAAGATCAGAAATAGATGAGAAATCAAGATTTTTGCTGCTATTAACCAAAGTAAATAATGAGTTTTCTTCAAATCTATAGGGAGTTGAAAAATAAACATATTCAGCTCTTTCTTGGGTGTAGGTGGCCCCAACAGCCATGTCTCGCTCCCCCTCGTTTAGGTCTTTTTGATGTTTCCCCCATCCGGTTAAGGCATATTCTACGGTTACTCCGAGTTTATCTGCTAGCTTTTTAACAACGGTTATATCCAATCCAGTAAGATAATCTGTCCCTGCAACTACCTTGTTAAATTGATAGGGATTCCACGAATACCATCCGCTTAATAAGCGATCTTTTGCAACAGTTTCTTTGCACTGGGTTTCTGCATTACTCTGAATGTCAGCTGCGGAAACGAACATTGGTTGAATAAGAAAGAAAATAGTTATAACTAGTCTATGAAATATCATGTGAAAGCAAATAATAGTTTAATAATTTAGAATGGAGTGAAAATAGTATAATTATTGCCTCAGGTAAAAGCATAATGTAAAAAATGCCAATACTTAGTATGAAATTTATTTTTTTGTAACAAAATGGTCGGATTAGGTGATGGTACAACGCTTTATGTGCAATAGACCATGCTTAGTGATGTATTGCACATAAATGTTTAATTAGATGTCAAGTCTAAGGCCAACTGAGACATTATGACCAGAAAGTTTTACCGATTTATTGTTAACTTCTTTTGACTTACCAATTATTTTATAGCTGTAAATTAGTTCCGCATTTAGTTTTGGAAAAAATTCAATAGAAGTACCTATATATGTTGCGTAAGCAGTATTATATTTTGATTTAGCGTAACCATTATTTGCTGCATTAGTATCTCCTGAAATTTCCGCTTTTACTTGGCCAAGGCCAATACCAGCTCCAATAAAAACATTAAAGAGACTTATGTCAAATATATCGACAAAGCCATTCAATAAAAATGTATTAGCATCCCCTTTGATTTTTTTAGTTCCATCTTTAAAGCTATTATTTATTAAACGCTCAAAAGTAAAATCTGTTCTTAAATTATCCATTGCATAATATCCAGCTCCAATTCCATAAGATGCTGATTTTTTTGCGCTGGCATTATTGGTCTTGTTTAATTGGTTGTAACCAAGCAGAGCTTTTACATAGTAGTCACTATTGCTTGCATGTGCAGCAGTTGCTGATAATAGAGCGGTAGCTAAAGTAGATAATAAAATTTTTCTCATAGTTCTAAATGCTTTTAAGTTATGTGTTTGTGTATGTCCATATTAGTGTATTATTCATGGCTGTAAATAATAATGACATTAAATTGACTATTTTTCTTCAAAGGCTGGTTTTCCTGGCAATTTTGAGTTTATATAGGACATTATTGCGCTAGGCAGCAGTCCTAGTATTTTTAAGATAAAGTAAATAATTATGGGGAATGCTATTACGCCTTTATTTTTACCTATGCCATGAATTATTTTATCAGCAGCTTGCTCTGCGCTTATTTGTAAGGGCATTGGAAAATTATTCACTTCAGTCATAGGAGTTTTGATATAACCTGGTATCACCGTAGAAACATGAACATTATATTTTTTTAAATACCCATTAAGTGCGTCAGAAAACATACGAACACCGCCTTTGCTTGCAGAGTATGATGGAGCGCTAGATAGGCCTAGTAATCCAGCCATAGAGCTAATAATCGCAATATTACCAGATTGTTTTTGAATCATGTGAGGTATTAACGGCATTACTGTATTTAGAACGCCATTTAAGTTTGTGGTAAAAATTTTATTAACTTGGTTTGGCGTTTCTGGGCCACTTAATGTGCCAGCAGAAACTCCAGCGCAGGCGATTACAATATCAACAGAGTGGGTTTTAGTGATTTTCTTTAAAGATTTTTGCATCAAATTAGCGTCTGTAATATCTACAATTAAGGTTGTCACGCTTGAGCCATTATTTTTGCAGAGATCAGATATTTTTTGTAATCTCTCGCTGGACCTGCCAAAAAGGAATAAATTATTCTTAGATTCTGAGTATTTAATAGCTAATGCAGCACCAAGACCGCTTGATGCGCCTGTAATAATTATTGTTTTTTTCATGTTATAGCTTTATTGTATGCAAATTATTGATATGTAATTGATTTTTAAATGATATGGCAAGTTTTTTGAAAAATAAAGCTCTGATAATTATTTTATCCGCTCCATCTGGTGGAGGGAAAACATCTATCGCGAAAAAATTACTAGAAGAAGATGATAAGTTATCCCTGTCTGTTTCAGCTACAACTAGGTCGCCAAGGCCTGGCGAGGTTGAGGGAGTTCACTATTTTTTTAAAAGTAAATCAGATTTCGACCAGATGATTGACGACAACCATATATTAGAAACGGCTGAAATTTATAGAAATTCATATGGAACTCCTCTGTTTGCGGTAGAGGAAAAATTAGCAAAAAATCTAGATGTATTATTTGACATTGATTCTCAAGGAGCGTATCAGATAATGAAAAAATCTAGAGATCAAGTTGTTAGTATATTTATTACGCCGCCAGATCTGGATAGTTTAGAAAGTAGATTAAAGTTAAGGGCTCAGGATAGTCAAGAAATAATAGATAGGCGCTTAAATCTTGCTCAGGAAGAAATAAAGCAAGCAACACAGTATGATTACACGGTTGTAAATGATGATTTTGACCGAGCGGTTAAAGAAATTCAAAGCATAATAAAAGAAGAAAGAAAACAAAGAGAGAAGCAATGAAGCAGCGTAAAAAAAAGGTAACAGGTGCTTTTTTAGGTACGATTGTAGAATATTATGATTATAGCCTATATGGCTTTTCTGCAGGAATAATCGCAACTAAATTTTTCCCGGCAGATAGTAAAATTTCAAATCTTTTATATGTATTTGCTATTTATGCTCTTTCGTATTTAGCTAAACCATTAGGATCACTTTTTTTTAGTAATATTGGCGATAAATATGGAAGAAAAATTTCCTTGCGCATGACCATGATCGGTATTGCTTTGCCGACATTGATAATTGGTAGTTTGCCTGAATATAGCTCAATAGGCGAGTTGAGTACCTATACTTTGGTGGTTTGTCGGTTTTTCCAGGGATTTTTTACTGCCGGAGAATATGATGGAGCTGCTATTTATGTCATCGAGCATTTTGGTAAGGATCGCCAATATACTGCATCATCATTTACTAGAGCCACAGGCGTGATGGGGCTATTACTTGCTATTGCTTCTACTAATTTCTTTAATTCATCTATATTCCCAGATTGGGGGTGGAGAATTCCATTTCTACTATCCGTCCCATTGGCTATGCTTACTATGTATTTTCGTAAATTCTTAGAAGAGACTCCAGATTTTGTTGAATCCCAATCTAAGGAAATGGAATTTCATAGCGTATGGTCATTTATAAAAAAACGTTGGGCAAGCTTGGTATGTGTAATTTTTCTTGCCGGGGGATTTGGCGCTACCTATCAAGTATCTATTATTCTTATGAAAGTATATCTACCTTTGGTTATACCTAATATACATAATGTTATTACTACATTCTCTGTGGTTGTGGTGCTAGCTTTTGGAGTTTCGATGCCAATATCTGGTTTATTAGCGGATCGATTCGGTTGCGTGCCCGTAATCACAACTAGTGCGATTACTACTCTATGTGCATGTATCTGCTTGATGATTTCTATAAATTATCAGCTGTTAAATTTAAGCCTTCTATCTTGGCTTTTGCTAGCAGTGTCGGTAGCTCCCTTTAATGCCTTGGCTCATGGAGTAATGCTTAAAGCTTTTCAGACAAATGAAAGGTATAGAGGAATGGGTTTAGGTCACACAACGGGATCAATGCTAATGTCTGGATCGGCTAATTATGTATGCTTCTTGCTATTTCATGAGTTTGGCTGGCAGTTATTTCCAGTAGTTTATGTTGGAATATTTGCCATAGTTACTTATGTTATGGTAGTAATTTTTGACAAAAATTTTATTGATCTGAAAAAGTAATAAACACAAAAAGCGTTATAGATTACCTAGAGCGCTCTTTGTTTTTATTAGCATTTTGTTCAATGACCTGAGTTTTGACTTGC
Source organism: Rickettsiaceae bacterium (assembly GCA_029251475.1). GTDB lineage: Bacteria > Pseudomonadota > Alphaproteobacteria > Rickettsiales > Rickettsiaceae > Megaera_A. Next base: position 27,141 of record JAQXDF010000016.1, on the reverse strand, counting down.
TTGTTCGTTAGGCTTAGCTCTTGTTCGACATTGTGATTATATTTGGCGCCGTTCTTTGCTAGCAAGTTACCTGATTGATAAACTTTGTCTTGATCTGGTTTTGAGAATTTATTTAATATTTTTTCAGTAATATCCGTAAGAAATTGCCAAGATAGTTCTATTCTTTCCTCTAGGCTTAAATTGATTTCCTCATTTTTCTCAGCGTGTTTTTTATCATAGGCAGCTTGTGCTTCTGGATCGTGTACCACGATATGCTCAGGCTTTTTGTACGAGCTAAAGCGCCGTATAATAAAAAATACTCCTATGGCTAAAGCGGCCAATATAATTATAGATAGGGTAGATGGCATAAGTTATTGGGGACTATGTTTAATTAAGAATTAATTATACTCTCCTATGAGAAGTTGATCTACATAAAAAGTTAGACTGGTCGTTTGTTAAAAAACTAATGTGGTGATTCGGTTGTTGATTAAATAGTAAATAAAACTTATATTACGTTGTTATGTCATATACCCAATAAACAATTTATGTACGATGTTATAGTAGTAGGTGCCGGAGCTGCAGGGCTTATGGCAGCAATTAGCGCTGGAAAAAATGGCAAGAAGGTTCTTCTTGTTGAGCATACTAGTAAAATAGGAGAAAAAATTCGTATTTCTGGAGGTGGTAGATGTAATTTTACTAATATCAACACAACTAGCGCTAATTTTCTTAGTCGCAATCCCCATTTTGTAAAGTCGGCTTTGTCACAATATACGCAGCACGATTTTATTAGTATGGTAGAGGCTTATGGCATAGCGTATCATGAAAAAACTTTAGGGCAATTATTTTGCGACGGTTCTTCAAAGCAGATTATTGATATGCTAATTGATATGTGCAACAAGGCCAAAGTTCAGATCGAATTATCTTGTGAGATTACAGATATCGTAAAAAACGAATCATTTATAGTTCAAAGCAATCAAGGTGTATTTAGCAGCAATAATCTTATTATTGCAACCGGCGGGTTATCTATTCCAAAAATAGGAGCTAGTGACTTTGGTTATCGAATTGCTAAGAAATTTTGCTTAAATATTATAAACACCAGGCCTGCCTTGGTTCCTCTTATTGTTTCTGAGGGGCAAAAGGATTTGTTTCTAGATTTAAGAGGAGTATCTAATTTTGCTACTGTTCATTATAATAAGACCAGCTTTTCCGAAGGATTATTATTTACGCATAAGGGGTTAAGTGGTCCATCAATTTTGCAAATATCCTCGTATTTAGAGAAATTTGAAGATGAAAAAATATCAATAGATTTATTGCCTAAAATAAATCTAAAGGACTTGTTTGTGGCTGATAAAAACAGCAAGCAAACTGTGACAAACTATCTAAAAGCCTATTTAACTAATAGATTAGTCGACAATTTGGCATTGCTGAATCCAGACTTTAATAAATCGATCACAGATCTTAGTAAAAATAGATTGCAAGATATAGCGTATTTAATCCATAATTTCGATGCATTTATTAGTGGTAGCGAAGGGTATCTTAAGGCAGAAGTGACAGCTGGCGGCGTCGATACCCAAGAATTAGCTGGCGGCGTCGATACCCAAGAATTATCTTCAAAGACAATGGAGTCTAAAAAAGTTCCAGGCTTGTTTTTTGTAGGTGAAGTCATGGATGTTACAGGATGGCTGGGAGGATATAACTTTCAATGGGCTTGGTCTTCTGGTTTTGCAGCGGGTAATGCTATTGCTAGTTTTTAAATAACTCGACAATTTTTGTCATATGAATTATTTATTTTTAGGACATATTGCTACAAAGTGACTTTAGCATTGAAAATATTTAATTTTTAGTGTAGCTAATGGTAGATAAGAATATTAATTTAAAGATTCAAGTAAACTCAAAATAACATGCTAGTACATACAGATTTTTTAGCAGAATATCTTCCGATTGCAGTATTCTTAGGACTCGCAACCTTGGTTTCTATCGTTGTTGCCATTCTACCTAAGATTTTAGCTAAATCTAAGCCACAAAGAGACAAATTAACCAGCTATGAATGTGGTTTCGATGCTTTCGGAGATGCTAGAGGTCAGTTTGATATACGTTTTTATTTGGTAGCTATTTTGTTTATTATTTTTGACCTTGAAGTTGCATTTTTAATCCCTTGGGCGATTAATTTAAAGGCTCTGGGTTTATTTGGTTTTTGGTCAATGATGGTATTTTTGTTAGTATTAACATTCGGCTTTATTTATGAATGGAAAAAAGGCGCTCTTGATTGGGAATAGATTATGAAAAAAGAATTAAAAGAGCCAAATTTAACTAGTCAGAATAATTTCTTAAACGAAGAAATGTCTGATCGTGGATTTGTTGTAACAAAGGTAGATGATCTGATCGGATGGGCTAGATCAAATTCACTATGGCCAATGAGCTTTGGGCTTGCCTGTTGCGCAGTGGAAATGATGCAAGCGGCCGCGAGTCGTTATGATATGGATAGATTTGGATTCCTGTTTCGTCCAAGTCCGCGTCAGGCTGATTTAATGATAGTTGCTGGCACTTTAACAAATAAAATGGCGCCTGCAATGCGCAAGGTTTATGACCAAATGGCTGAGCCTAAATATGTTATCTCAATGGGTAGCTGTGCTAATGGAGGAGGATATTATCATTATTCATATTCTGTAGTTAGAGGGTGCGATAACATAGTACCAGTCGATGTATATGTTCCAGGATGCCCACCAACTGCGGAAGCTTTGATTTATGGCCTTATGCAATTGCAAAAGAAAATTCGTAGAACTAGTAAATTTAAAGGGTAAGGCATGAAATTTTCAGAAATTATCGATCAATTTGCGCAAGATAGTAAAATAAATCTTATCTCCTTATCCGTTGAAGGTTTTGACCAATCATATAAAGTTTCTGGTAAAGATTTAACCCCAATTTTAAAATTCGTAAAAGATAATAAGGATCTGCGCTTTACTATTCTTACGGATCTATTTGCAGCAGATTTTCCATCCAGACCTAATAGGTTTGAAGTAGTGTATAGTTTGCTTAGCCTGAAATTAAACAAGCGCATATTATTTAAAATAGAATTAGAAGAAGATGCTAATGCAACCTCAGTAGTATCTTTGTATAGTGCTGCTTGTTGGTATGAACGTGAAGCTTTTGATATGTTTGGTATTATATTTGATGAATGCCCAGATATGAGAAGAATACTGACTGATTATGGCTTTGTTGGACACCCGCTTCGTAAGGATTTCCCTCTAACTGGTCATTTACAGGTGAAATACGATGAGGCGCTAGAGAAAGTAGTGTATGAACCAGTTTTATTAGAACAAGAATTCAGGAATTTTGACTTCTCGTCCCCATGGCAAGGCCCAGGTGAATATAAATTACCTGGTGATGAAAAAGCAGAGAAATAATATTGACTAGATTGCTTCATAATCTTTGATTACTCATAATGACTATATAAATTTATGAAGCAGCCTGTCGTTTATATTATAACTAATAAAAAAAATGGAACTTTATATACAGGGGTCACTTCTGATATTGTACAACGAATTTATGATCACAAACAAGGAGTGATCCAAGGTTTTACTAAAAAATATAACTGTAAAATACTAGTGTTTTATGAACTGCATAACACTATGTATAGTGCAATCGAGAGGGAAAAACAGATTAAAGGTGGTGATCGTAGGAAAAAGTTGTTATTAATAGAAAGTATGAATCCAAATTGGGAAGATTTATATAAAGATGTCATTTAACTAAATTGCTTTATTAGTTGACGTGCCCTCGTCATTGCGAGGTGGCGAAGCTACCGCGGCAATCTAAAAAAGGAAAATTTACTAGCAAAGGAGATTATGAATCAAGTCATTATATTAAATGGACCATCATGTTCTGGAAAATCAACCATAGCAAAGGAGATTTGCATACAGTCGAATAATAAATTTGTACATATGCAAATAGATAAAGCGGCAGAATTTTATAGCACAATTTTTGGTAAAAATTTTCAGTTTGTTGAAAATATCCCTGGTACAGATAATCAGGATGATGGTCTCAAAGGTTTATTTAATAATAATAGATTGGCTCGTAGAAAAGTTGTTGCATCAATCTTTCTAGCCACGGCTCAAGAATTATTATCATTAGGATTTAGTATAGTAATTGATACGGCTTTGGATGGCCCTGATTCTGCAGAATTAGCAAAGTACTATTTGGATTATTTAAAAGGAAATAATATTAAATTTATTGGTATTTATTGTCCGCTTGAAGAGAGAAAAAAACGACTAAAAACTAGAAAAGATAATTTATTTTTAACAGAAGAGTTTTTAGAGCTGCAAAATGATTTATTTGAGATGAATAAGGAGTTATATAATGATTGGTTTGATAGTTCTAAGTTAACAGCTTCAGGAATTACTAGTAAATTATTGGTCTAAATGGTGCAGAAATTTTTGGATTGCTTCATAATCTTTGATTACTCGCAATGGCTATATAAATTTATGAAGCAGCCCAGGAAATAGGAAAATAAAAATACATTATGAAAGATACAGAAAATAAAACAACCACTATTAATTTTGGACCGCAGCACCCAGCAGCACATGGTGTATTGCGTCTTATTCTTGAAATGGATGGTGAAGTAATTAACAAAGCTGATCCTCATATTGGTTTGCTTCATAGGGGTACAGAAAAGCTCATTGAGCATAAAACTTATACTCAGGCAGTACCATATTTTGATCGCCTTGATTATGTATCTCCAATGTGTCAGGAGCATGCTTTTGCTTTGTCGGTTGAAAAGTTGTTAAAATGCGAAGTACCAAAAAGAGCGCAATATATTCGAGTATTATTTTCAGAATTAACAAGAATTTTAAATCATACAATGAATATCGGCACTCAGGCAGTGGATCTTGGGGCAACTACGCCACTTCTTTGGTTATTTGAAGAGCGTGAAAAGATAATGGAATTTTATGAAAGAGTTTCTGGTTCGCGTATGCATGCGAATTATTTTCGTCCTGGAGGTGTTGCATCGGATTTGCCAAACGGTTTGCTTGAAGATATAGAAATATTCAATAACCAGTTTTTAAAACAGCTAGCAGACGTTGAAACATTGCTGAATAATAATCGTGTATGGAAGCAAAGATTGGTCGGCGTAGGAGTTGTAAGCCAAAAACAGGCTATGGATTGGGGGTTTTCAGGACCAATGCTCAGAGGCTCTGGTATAGAGTGGGATTTACGCAAGAGTAACCCTTATGAAGTTTATGATAAGATGGATTTTGATGTTCCAATAGGCAAAAGCGGAGATTGCTATGATCGCTATTTGGTCCGCATAGAAGAAATGTATCAATCAGTTCGTATAATTGATCAATGTATAAAACAAATGCCAGAGGGTGAAGTCAGGTCATTGGATATGAAGATTTCACCGCCAAAGCGAAGGGATATGAAAAATTCAATGGAAGATATGATTCACCATTTTAAGCTATATACTGAAGGATATAATGTTCCAGCCGGCGAGGCTTACGCTATGGTTGAAGCCCCTAAAGGAGAATTTGGTGTATATTTATATGCAGATGGAAGTAATAAACCATATAGATGCAGAATCAAAGCGCCAGGGTTTGCGCATTTGCAGGGTTTAGATTTTATGACGCGAGGTCACTTAATGGCAGATGTAGTATCTGTGCTTTCTAGCCTTGATATTGTATTTGGTGAGGTTGATAGATGATAAAATCAAAAGAAGAATTTGCTTTTAATGAAGAGAATTTAAAATTAGCAAAAGCAATAGTTGCTAAATATCCAGAAGGCAGGCAGAAAAGTGCGATGTTACCGTTACTAGATTTGGCACAAAAACAAAATGATGGTTGGCTTTCAGTGGCAGCTATGGAATATGTTGCAAATTATATTTCAGAACCATATATGCGGGTTTATGAGGTGGCGACTTTCTATAGTATGTATAATCTTAAGCCGGTTGGGAAGTATCACATACAAGTTTGCGGTACTACGCCATGTTGGCTCAGGGGAGCTGAAGACATAATGAAAGCATGCGAAAAACATGCAAAAACAAAATGTGGCGAAACTTCCAAGGATAAATTATTTTCTATTTCCGAAGTAGAATGTTTAGGAGCTTGTGTTAATGCTCCATTGGTTCAAATTAATGATGATTATTACGAAGATTTAGATGAAAAGAAGGTAGAAGAAATTTTATCGCAAATGAGAAAAGGTGCGTAGCTAGGAAAAGCAAAATGTTAATAATAAATGTCATCCTCGATAATATGGGAATTCATAATTCATTTAATAATAAATAAAAAATATGATCGCAGAAAAAGATAAAATTTTTACAAATTTGCAGGGTAGTGAATCTCCCTACCTCAAGGCTGCAATGAAACGTGGCGATTGGGATAATACGAAATCTTTGATTCAAAAAGGAAGAGATTGGCTAGTTGACCAGGTTAAAAATTCTGGCCTCAGAGGTCGTGGTGGAGCTGGCTTTTCTACTGGAATGAAGTGGTCATTTATGCCTAAAGATCATCCAAAACCATCATATTTAGTGGTTAATGCAGATGAATCTGAACCGGGCACTTGTAAAGATAGAGAAATATTAAGACGCGATCCGCACAAACTTGTTGAAGGCTGTGTTTTAGCTAGCGTTGCTATTGGTGCGCATAGTTGCTACATATACATTCGCGGTGAATTTTATAATGAAGCAATAGTTCTACAAAACGCTATTGATGAAGCATATAAAGAAAATCTAATTGGTAAGAATGCTTGTGGATCAGGATACGATATTGATATTTACTTGCACCGTGGTGCAGGAGCATATATTTGCGGTGAAGAAACAGCTTTGCTTGAAAGTTTAGAGGGTAAAAAGGGGCAACCTCGTTTAAAGCCTCCATTTCCTGCAGGGGCCGGGCTTTATGGATGTCCAACAACTATAAATAACGTAGAATCAATTGCTGTTGTTCCAACGATCTTAAGGCGTGGTGCGGAATGGTTTTCTAGCCTGGGCAAAGAAAAAAACACAGGTAGCAAATTATTTTGTATTTCTGGGCATGTAAACAAGCCATGCACAGTTGAAGAAGAAATGGGTATACCGCTTAAAGAGTTAATAGAAACCCATGCTGGTGGTGTTCGTGGAGGATGGGATAATCTAAAGGCTATAATTCCAGGTGGATCATCTGTTCCAATGATTACAAAAGATATTGCCCAAACGGTTACTATGGATTTTGATTCGCTGCGTAATGTGGGTTCAGGTCTTGGTACAGGCGGTATAATTGTAATGGATAAATCAACTGATATAATCTACGCAATTGCGCGCCTAAGTAAATTTTATATGCATGAGTCATGCGGCCAATGCACCCCATGTAGAGAGGGCACTGGTTGGATGTGGAGAACAATGATGCGCCTTGTGCAGGGTAATGCTAGAGTTGAAGAGATAGATGAGCTTCTGGATGTAACAAAGCAGGTTGAAGGACATACTATTTGTGCTCTTGGCGATGCTGCTGCTTGGCCTATTCAGGGTTTGATAAGGCATTTTAGAGATGAGATTGTCGACCGGATTAATTGCAAAACATAATCTAATACAATCATAGTAATCTTGCCATAATTGTATGGATTATCGCGAGGCAAAAGCAGCGTAATATAGTGTTTAAGTTGAAGTTTGAAGGTCGTCATTTCCTCGGTCGCCTATTATCTATAGTGCTTCCTCGTTATTCCTACTCAAACTCCAATTAAATTCACTATAATAGGGTAAATAATCAGAGGAGTGTCCTGAGAGTGTCCGGTTATTTTTTGTCTTTATAATGCAAATACCGCATGATTTGTGCTGGATTCATGAATATCCTAGCATCATACTTACTCTTCATACATTTATGTAAAAATACATGTTCGCAGTCTCCATCAGAATCATAGTCACACTCTTTGAACAGAGATTTTTTGTATATAGCTAAACCACCAAAGCAAGAATTCACTTTGATTAAATCTCCTTTCGGGTTATAGACCCTTTGTATGTTTGAGATATTGCCTCGAAAATCCCAATAATTTTTGTTATATTTTTCACCATATTCTTTAGGGCTATACGGAAACTCTTCACTGCGAAATGCGAATGCATCGTACATCTCGCCTTTGCTATTAGATATCCCGTTGGAACATACTGCATCCCATTGATGTGATTTACTAAAAGAGTCTTGAATGCCTCTTATATCTATTCCATATTTCATGTCCATATCTACTGGAATTACCAGATCAAAAGAATCATATTCTTCTTTGTTTAATTCATTAACATAGTAATTTCTTGCTTCAGCCATAAATTTGATTGAAGGCCTTTTTACATTATGGAAATTCTTAGAAATTATTTTAATTTTAGGATTAATATGAGACCAGTATTTTAGTATCATTTTGGTCGTATCGCTAGAATCGTTTTCAAATAAAATGACTCTATAATCAGCAAAATTATTCCCTAAATGCTCTATCATTTTGATAAGGCTTGGTAGGTACTCTCCATTGTCTCTTGTTATGCCAGTGAATATTGCTCGATTTTTTTTCATTTCTAAAGAGCCTTTTTGTAAAACTTCATTTGAAATAAAATCAAGTTTGTCTAATTTTTCATGAATTATTTCTTCTGAATCGAATAAATTAAAAGTATCTACTAAAGAATTGATATTATTCTCGCTTTTTTCAAACTTTTCTAGCTTTGGCTGTAGTAGAGCTATTTCTTTCTTTAATTTAAAGTGGCCTTTTCCTAGAAATACTAAGGCTATGATAACAAAAACCCAAGGTAGGTTATTTAGAATTTTTTTTAAAAAATGAGTCATTTCTTTTGGTGTATAAGTTAATTTATATGGGTAATTTAAGATTATTGCGCAGTGCTGTCAATTTAAAATAAGACATAATGGGGCATTCTGGCCTTGCTTAAATGTATAGTATATTACTTTTTTAATAATTTTTGAAATAATTTGTACATTAAGCTATTTATTGTTATAATTGATAAAAATAACACCAGGCTGAGTACGAGGAAAAATGAAAAAAAGTCTATCAGGCTGTTTATTGGTGATCTCTATGTTCTTTCCGAATTTGGGGATGGCCAGTATAACACAAGATATGGAAATTACAAAAGCAGTATATAACGCGATGAATCAGGAAAATGATATTCCTGCAAAGATCAAGGCGTCATCTAGAAATGGAGTAGTTAGGCTTGTGGGCATGGTAGATACAACTCTGCAAGTGCATCATATAACAGAAATTGCTTCTAGCGTGAAAGGCGTTACTGATGTTAATATTGATAAATTGAAAGTGAAAAATAGCAAAGAGTTCTTGTCGGATGCTTTTATTACAGCTAAATCTAAAGGAAGAATAAAATATTTAGCCCTGAACGATAAAATTGCGCCGGGATATGAATTACACATTGAGACTACAAATCAAGTCGTGCATATTTGGGGTAAAGTAAAAAATGAAGGCGATATAAAAGTGATTAAAGATTCCATAGAGGATATCATTGATGTTGACGCTGTGAAGTTAAATATCTTATATAAATAAAAAAACATGCCCCCCATTTCCATTTATGTCCATTGGCCATTTTGCCTATCTTTATGTCCGTACTGCGATTTTAATTCGCATTTATCTAATTCTATAGATCATGAAATATGGCTTCAGTCTTATGTAAAAGAAATAGATTATTTTGCTGAAAAAATAAAAGGTAGACATGTTAAGTCAGTATTTTTTGGGGGAGGAACTCCTTCCTTGATGATGCCTGCTACGGTTGAAGCAATTTTACAAAAAATTTCTGATTTGGCAAAACTAGATTCATCTACAGAAGTGACTCTTGAAGCAAATCCTACTTCCTATGAAGCGCAAAAATTTAAAGAGTTCAAGCTTGCTGGTATAAATAGAGTTTCTATTGGCGTGCAATCTTTTCAGCAAAAAGGTTTGGAAGCTTTAGGTCGTAAACATTCAGCAAAAGAGGCTATTAGTGCTATTGAATCTGCTTCTAAAATATTTGATAGATACTCATTCGATTTGATATACGCGATCCCTAACCAAACCTTAGGGCAGTGGAAAAAGGAAATGCAGTTTGCTTTAAGTTTGGCGAATGGTCATATATCTCTATACCAGCTTACAATAGAAAAAGGCACTGCATTTTATAGGGATTTTAATGATGGAAAGTTAATATTGCCATCAAGCGACTTGGCAGCAAATATGTATGAATGGACCAATTCTTACCTAGAGCAGAATAATTATAGGCGATATGAAATATCAAATTATGCACATGAAGGGCAAGAATGTATTCATAATTTATGTTATTGGAATTACGATGAATATATAGGTATTGGGCCTGGGGCTCATAGTCGCCTGCATGAAACAGATGGTATTAAGGCTGTGATGATGACGAATAAACCAGATAATTGGCTGCAATCTGTCAATAAATATGGCCATGGTATTCAGACTAATAGTAGTTTGCTACCACATGAAATAATAGAAGAGGCGTTTATGATGGGAACGCGCCTTGAGACTGGAATATCGGCGAAGAAATTTCAACAAATAACAAAAAGTCATTTGAAGGATGTTTTAAATCTCAAAACAACTCAGCATTATATTAAACAAGGTTTGGTTGATATGGACGAGGAGCATTTGGCTCTTACTAGCAAAGGATTGCTACTACATAATTATCTTGTTCCTAGAATGCTCTAAAAATAAAAAACTTAAAATAAAGTATTTTACTAAGTCCAATATCCTGCTAATATGAGGATCAGTAATTTTAGAAATAAACAATAAATTAATAGAGAGTGAATTTTATGTATAATAATATAATTTCAAAAAACAAACTATATCTTGGATCAATCTTGGCTTTAACTGCATTGTTGGTTATGTTAAATTTTTGCAAAGCAATTTATCAATGTTCTATGGTGTTTGTGGTAACAGGGCTTGTAATGAATATGATTGCTTCAAAATGGAACAAGCAATACGCATTAAACGGATTATTTGGAGCAACTTTATTGGGGTTGGCTATATCTTATCAAGATTCTTATTATTTAAATGGTACATTGATTAGCTTGCTAGCTTTAGGCTCTTTAGTTTCTGTTGTTATTTCAATGTTGGTATCTTTAAACTTGTTCGTTTCTTTAAAGGAAAAAATGAGTTTCACTATGGCTAGTTTCTTATCAATTAGTGTTGCAGCTGTGATAGACGGTCTAGCTATGAGTTCTTTCTTTGTATTAAAAACTAACTTTGCATTAAATAAAATTGCAGATATGGGAATCAGAGAAATTTCATGGAAATTATTGTATGTAGCTGCGTTTTCAATGTTACTATCTACTATAGTACGTTTTGTTAACAACCAAAAATTTCAGGCGATTCGCTAATTGTAGATTTTATATCGAGAGTAATTTTATGCAGTTAATATCAAGAACAGCTCAATCTATTATTGATAGCAAAGCATTAAGGGTTTCTATGGGTGTTTTGCTCATATTCCTTGCTGCGCAGGTTCAAATTCCGCTGAATCCTGTGCCGATTACTCTCCATACTTCTGCTGTTCTTTTAATAGCGCTTTGTTACAAAAGGTCAGAAGCTTTGCAGGCAATTATTGGTTATATAACGATAGGATCATTGGGAGCTCCAGTGTTTGCCGAATATACTTCTGGTTTTTCGATATTATTTGGTTGTTCGGGTGGGTATTTATTTGGCATGGTTCTGTGCACTTACCTAGTGACTACATTAAGAAAAAAGTTCGGTGAGGATAGTTGGTTAAAACTTACCGTGTATAGTATGATTGGATCTATATCTATATATATGATTGGTATACCCTATTTAGCCTTTTCTGTTGGCGTGGAAAACTCTCTTGAATTTGGTTTATATCCATTTATTGTGCCAGGAATTGTAAAGGCTATTTTTATGGCATCATCTGTGAAACTATTAAAAAGTAAGTAGTGGCTGAGCCGATTAAATTTCGTCCGCATCATTTTATGTGCACACTTGGTTTTAGTGGCAAGGGCTATTCACCTGATTTTGTTAGAAACTACAAGAATATATCCGAAACTTTAACTCAAGATGAAGATTCTCCAATAGAAGTTGTCGAGTCTATGGATGATATTTGTACGCCTTGCCCAAATAAATTAAACGACACAATCTGCAAAACTCAAGATAAAATCAGGCATCTTGATTATTCATATAAAGAATCCCTGCAACTTGTTCATGGAGAAGTAATTAGCTGGAAAGAAGCGAAATTACGTATTAAAGAAAATATGAGTGTTAAGAAGTTTTTGCAAAACTGCCAGCTATGCTCTTGGCAAAAATATGGAGTTTGTCAAAAATCATTAGAAAAGCTACTAAATTCTGATTTGTCTAGCGTTGCAGAAGAGTAGAAAAGAACTGGCCTTGATGAATACCTTAGAATAAGTTTTATATATTAGGTTCAAATTTTTTAGGGCTATGGCTCGGGCCTTTTGATAATTAAATATTAGTAACTAATACAGGTTGAAAAAGTGTAGTTGTCTTTGTATCTCGGGTTTTAATGTGATAATTTTGCATCACAAGTATGCTTACCTAGATATCTTTAGTGTATTGTGCTTGATTGTGATTAATTGATTAGTTAGTATGTAGCTGTCGGCTGCGAACTTAATTTTGTTGTTGGCGGTATATTTAATTATTAAAAACTATAATAGAGGATATTATGAAAAAGATTTTATTAGCAACTGCAGCTGCTGCAATTATTTCAACTTCATCTGCTTATGCAATGGATGATTACTATCTTAAAGCTGAAGGTGGTTGGTCAAAAATGGATAAAGTTAAAAAAGCAAAATCTAACAACGATTTTTCTTTTGGCTTAGGTGCTGGTTACAAAATCATGGAAAATGCAAGAGTTGATATGACTTTCACTCACTTTGTTAACCCAACTTTCAAAAAAACTAACCTAAAATACAAAGCTAAAGCTGATGCATTAATGTTCAACGGTTTTTATGATGTTTTCGATGCAGACATGGTAAAAATGTTTGTTGGTGCTGGTGTTGGTATAAGTAAAGTAGGCGCTAAAGCTTCTGGAACTGCTGCAACTTCTACTGTAAAAGCAAAAAACAAATATAGTGCAGCTTTTGCTGGTTATGTTGGTGCTGCTTATGAAGTATCTACTGGTGTAGATCTTGATCTAACTTACAGCTACAAATCTTTAGGTAAAACTAAGCAATTCAATGGCCACAAAGGCGTTGAAATCAAAGGACATAATATCGGTGCTGGTGTAAGATTTAGTATCTAATCCACTCTACAAAAAGTTCTTTAAGAAAGAGGGGAAGCTTAGGCTTCCCTTTTTTTATGCATAATATGCTATTGGTGAATTTTTTGGGGCACTAGCTCTCTGATAATTTGCGTTGAAACTAAAATGTAATAGAGTTGAAAGGTCACTAGGCTTTAATAACTCGAGGCAACAATAAATAATTGCTTCCAAAGATTAATTCCCCGGCATCCATCCAGTAATGCATTTGAAACAACTCAACTGATTGCTTTAGAAGTCAGTTGAATAGTCCTGTTCTTCTGCTCCAGCACAGCTTAATTCAACGACAGACTCTATAATAGAATCTAGGGATTCTCTACAGTCACTCATAATAATAGCATTTTCTATAATCGGCATTATAGAATCTTGATGTTTTATTAGCGTTAATTCTTCTTCCTTTTCTACGAGTATTCTTATAGATAACTCCTTTATAAAATATGCTGGTATTTCTGATACCCATTTTGTTTCGGGGTAACCTAGAAGATTAAACTCTTGGCTGCCTTCTCTAGTACAATGCATTAATATAGAAGGTATATCCTCTAGTGGAGGAGCTATCTCTTTTATAATGCCAAGAATTTTTAGAGCAAGAGATCTGCTTGTAATTGCTCTGCCTTGTTGTCGTTTACAACATATGGCTTTAAATTATTATTGTAGGCTTTATTTATAAACCATGAGTAAGTTCGTGTACTAATATTTCAGTAATTTCGGTTATTCTATCGACTCGTTCTTTGTGTATAGAAATTACAATATTACCATTAGAATAGAAGCCACTCAATCCTCCATACAGAGCAAGTGATTCATCAGTTGTCTCTGTAATATATATTTTCTTAACAGTTGGCTATAGTGAATTTAGATGAAGTAGGGAGCAGGTGCAATAGGCAAGGCTTAGAAAGCTAGGAGAGGTAGGATAGATAGGAGTAACAACGTCCGAGCTCAAATAAATCTACTATCTGTAAGGCATAAAAAAAACCGGTATATCGAAATATACCGGTTTTCTTTGTTAAAGTCGTATTGTAATAACTTCTTATTTAATAGTTGTTACTGCTCTACGATTTTTTGCATATGATGCTTGGTCGTTACCCATTACTTCTGGCTTTTCTTTACCATAAGAAACAGTTTCAATTCTATCCATGCTCACACCATTTTTAACTAGGAATTGCTTCACTGTGTTAGCTCTACGCTCTCCTAAAGCCATGTTGTATTCTCTAGTTCCTCTTTCATCACAATGACCTTCAATAACAACTTTTAAAGTCTTGCGCTCTGAGAACCATTTTGCTTGGTTAGCTAGAGTAGCTTTTGTTTCTGATGTAAGGTTTGAGCTATTCAAATCGAAAAGCACGCGGCTTCCTGCGGTTTTTTCAAGTTCTGCAGTAAGAGTACGATCGCTACGATACTTAGAACAGCTACAGCCTGATAGTAAAACAACAGCTGCGAATGCTACCATAATTTTTTTTAACATAATAAAATCTCCATTTATAAAATTAACAATAAAATTATTCATTAAGGCAAAGTTTTACATGGCCCCAAGGAATAACCCATGTTTAGATTGTATAGTATATTTATGATATTTAAAACTTATATTGTAAGAATTTTTCATTTGATGATTCATTGATTGTGATAAAAATATCAAGAGACCAAACTCGCTCTTACTAAGCACCCACATAGATTGGCTTTATCAGCATTAGTCGTGGAAGGAAAAGCACTTGGTAAGTTTTGAAAAAATCTAGCTGCCAGGTAAGCAAATGCCTGGGATTCTATGTAGTCTGAGTCTAACTGGTTTATATCTGAAATATTAGCAATCTGGCATTTGACGCTCTGTTTCATTAGAATTTCTTCAAGCCATGAAACAAGTTGAAGATTGTGACTGCCACCACCGCATAAAAAGACTTTTTTAGGATGTTTAGGCAATTGGTTGAGGGCATGAGCGATAGAAGTAGATGTTATGTAGGTTAAGGTTGCTATGATGTCTGCAGGTTTATGTTTTACAAGCAGTTCATTTAAGTAGCTAAATTCATTGCGATCAAGGGATTTTGGATAGGGGGCGCTAAAGTATTTATGCGTTAAAGTGTGTTGCACTATAGAATGATCAACCGTGCCTTTTGCCGCTATTTTACCGTCCTTATCAAAATTTTGTTTATAATATTTGAGCATAGAGTCATCGATTAACGCTCCACCAGGGCCGGTGTCAAAAGCTTCAAGATTATTTTCATCTATATAAGTTATATTTGCAACCCCGCCAATATTGATTACAGCGACTGGATAATCCTGATTTTGCATTAGGAGCTTATGAAAAATTGGTACTAATGGAGCGCCTTGCCCTCCTAGGGCAACATCACGTCTTCTAAAATCATAAATCACATCAATGGATGTATTTTCAGCAAGTAGATAAGGATTACCAATTTGCAAAGTGATCCCATCTTCTGGTTTGTGGAAAATGGTTTGGCCATGAAATCCTATGGCCTTTATATCTTTTGGGGTCAGTTTTGCCTGCTGTAGTAATTGATGTGTTGCGTCTATATGAAACTCAGTCAGTTGTTTTTCTAGAGTTCCAAATGGACCTATATTTGATAAAAGTTCACGCATTTTAGCTTTGAATTCTACCGGATAGGGAAAATGCAAATTATCAATGGACTCAAATTCATTGATACCATCCGTACGAATAAGAGAAGCATCAAGGCCATCCAATGAAGTGCCGCTCATAAAGCCAATATATAAGTCACTCATTGTTTAGTTACCTTGTTTTTTATCAATGTTTTTCCCCACTTTGCGACGCTGTAAATTTCTGCGTAATGCTATCGATGATTTTTCAAGATCCTCCTTGGATCTTACAGGCGGCGTCTGTTTTTTCTTGTTCTCTGGCATAGTTAATTAGTTTTTTCTTTATCTATATCATATATTATGCTAATAATGCTATTGAATTTTAGCAGCATTATATTAGATTATCTAATTTAAAATAAAATTCGTATAAAATCAATTAGGCCGCTATAGCTCAGTGGTAGAGCGCATCATTGGTAATGATGAGGCCGGGAGTTCAACTCTCCCTAGCGGCACCACTATTTATTCATATTTAAGTATTAGATCTGGGCTGTAAGTAATATTGTGGTGTTAATTTTAATAGCACTTATATTGAAAATTTAAATAGTGAGTTTCTATGTATAGCATATTTAAAAATGTAATTTTTCTGTTTATTGTAACTGGTTTAACTGTTGCTTGTAATGAGAAGTCAAAATCCACAGAAAATTGGAATGAATCACCAAAAGATAAAACAATTTTTTTTCATATAGGAGCTCCTAAAACTGGAACTACAACATTACAAAATTTCTTATATAACAATAGGGTTATCTTAGAAAAAAAATACAATTTATATTACCCAATTATAGATAAACAAGGTGATAGAATAGTAACAAATGGAAAATTTATTCATGATCTTAAGCTTTATGATAGTTTTTTTACAGAAATAGAAAAAACAAATTCTGACAAAATATTGGTTTCAGAGGAGTTAATATTTTTGTACAAAAATATTAACTTATTTCAGCAAAAGCCTTTAGAAAAATATCATGTTAAAATTATAGTTTATATACGATCACCAGTTGAATATATAGCGTCTCTGTGGGCAGAGCACTGCAAATTATATAAGCGGGGTGATTTCTATGTGTCTAATAGTTACGATGGGCAATTTGATGAATTCATGAAGCTAGATGATTATCAAAAAAGCTTAAATTATATTTTAGAATTATCTCAGCTTATCGGTTCAGACAATATTATAATTAAACCGTACGAACCGGAGAGTTTTCTAAGCACACCTCTTATTGAAGACTTTATGTCTATTTTTGATATACCAATCACAAAAGATTTCAATATAACACAAAACAAAAATCCGTCTTTAAATCGCAAACACTGTGATGTTGTAACTTTTTTAAAAAAACACTCCAGTGTTTTTGATTACACTCAAAAACAAATTGACGAAATTGTTTCTAATGTGGGCGGGGATGAAAGAAAAGTTATAGATACGATAGAAAACGAGCAAATAAGAAGCATATGCGCTAATTATGCTGATATCACTGCTCGACTATCTGAAGAATTCTATAAGGGCGTGGATCTTTTTGTAAAACCGTGTACATCTTATATTAAAAAAGATAGACCCAGCTACATTCCCTTGTCTGCATCAGATAAAAATAAAATTTTAGATTTTATTAAATATCATCAAGAAAATAAGTAAGATTGTAGTTTTTATTTATTGTTCAGAATACTTTGTTTTCAAGGCCGTTTATATTTTATAGTTGGCTCATGAATGATGCTTCTATATACTAAAATAAATATATTTAGTTGATAAAAGAGCGCAACATGTCAAATAGAGATTTTTATAAAAACTTTGGCCCTTACAAATTATCTGAAATTGCTGAAAAATTAGGGGTAGAATTTGTTATTTCGCGGGATATATCAATCAATTCTATTAAGTCTCTATTGGAAGCAGGTCCACAAGATATTAGTTTTTTAAGCAATAAAAAATATATAGGGGATTTTAAGCAAAGTAAGGCCGGGGCATGCATTGTTCCAATCGATTTCATCGAGCCTGATGATTCAGATATCAGATTGATTAAGGTAGAGGATCCTTATAATATATATGCTAAAATGATAGACATCTTCTACGCATCAGGCAAAACTCATAAAAATGTCGTAGAAAAAAGCGCTTATATTTCCAGTAGCGCAAAAATTGGTAAAAATTGTTACATTGGTCATAATGTAGTGATTGAAGATGAAGCCCAAATTGGAGATGATTGCGTCATAGCAAATGGCGCGATTATTGATTATAAGGTAAAAATAGGTAATAGAGCTCGTATAGATTCTAATGTATCTATAAGTCATTCTATCATAGGTGACGATGCAGTAATCTTACCGGGAGCTAAGATTGGTCAAGATGGTTTTGGATTTTCGAGTTATAAAGGCGCTCATAAAAAAATATACCATATTGGCCGCGTTATTATAGGTAACGACGTAGAAATAGGCGCTAATTCTTGTATTGATCGTGGTTCAATGAATGATACTATCATTGAAGATTTGTGCCGTATTGATAATCTAGTACAAATTGGTCATAATGCTCATATTAAAAAGGGCGCTATTTTAGTATCTCAAGTGGGGATAGCAGGAAGTAGTACAATTGGGGCATATTGTGCTCTTGGTGGGCAAGTTGGCGTTGCTGGGCATATTACTATTGCTGATGGAGTACAAATATCTGGTCAAGGAGGAGTGATTAAGGATATAAAAGAAGCTGGGGTTATGGGTGGAACACCAGCTGTACCAATTAAAGATTGGCACAAACAAACAATTATAATGAAAAATTTGATTAAAGGAAAAGCAAAATGACACAAGAGAGAATTGATATCAAAGAGATAATGTCGATTATCCCTCATCGTTACCCATTCTTATTGGTAGATAGGGTTACAGAAATAAAACTTAATGAATCCATTGTCGGCATAAAAAATGTTACCGCAAATGAGCCACAATTTACAGGTCATTTTCCCGGTAGACCGGTTATGCCAGGAGTTTTGATTATTGAAGCAATGGCTCAGATATCAGCGGTACTTGTTGCTAAATCTATGGAAACCACAGAGGACAAAGAAGTATTTTTTATGTCTATTGATGAATCTAAATTTAGAAAAGTGGTAGAGCCTGGTGATAGTTTGATTTTATATGCAAGCATAGTGCAAAGCAGAGGTGCTGTATGGAAATTTAAAGCTAGGGCAGAAGTTGAAGGAGCAGTAGCCGCAGAAAGCACATTTACTGCAATGGTAAAAAACAAAGCTAAGGAATAAAATGATACATCAAACTGCAATCATAGGCGAAGGGGCTAAGCTAGGGAATAATGTTAAAATAGGACCATACTGCATTATAAGTGGGGATACTGTAATAGGTGATAATGTTGAGATTAAATCTCATGTTATAACAGAAGGTAAAGTAACGATCGGAGAAAATACGGTCATTTATCCGTTTGCATCATTATCTTATCCTCAGACGCTAAAATATAAAGGAGAAGACTCGGAAATTGTTATTGGTAAAAATAATACTATACGCGAGTATGTAACCATTCAGCATGGTACGAAAGAAGGCAATATGGTCACTAAAATAGGTGATAATTGCCTGCTTATGGTTGGTGTACATATTGCTCATAATTGCATAGTTGGCAATAATGTGATTTTTGCTAATTATGTTAGTTTAGCTGGACATGTGGAAGTTGGTGATTTTGCAATTATTGGCGGATTATCTGCGGTGCAGCAATTTTGCCGAGTTGGTCCTCATACAATGATTGGCGGCGTATCTGCTGTAGTTAGAGATTTAATTCCATATGGTTTGGCAAGCAGCGATAGAGCGCATCTAGAAGGAATAAATTTGGTAGGAATGAATAGACGTGGATTTGATAAAAAAGAATCCCTCGAGTCTAGTAAGGTTGTAAAAGAAATTTTCAATGAATCTTCTAAGTATGTTTTTAATGAGCGTGTACAGATGGCGCGCCAGCAATATCCGGATAATAAAATTATTCAGGAAATTACTGATTTTTTACAGAAAGATAAATCCCGTAGTTTTTGTGGTTATAGTAAGGAAAAATAAATGGCGTCAAAATTAGGAATAATAGCTGGAGGTGGAGACCTGCCACGTGAAATAGCAAGAATACAAGTTAATTCAGGTGGGGAGTGTTTTATTGCGGCCCTTGATCCAGACAGTGACTTTGGTGAGTTTTCTTGTCAAAAATTCTCTTTGGGTTCAGTTGGCAGTGTTATAGATTATTTTAAAAGTAATTCAGTAGAAAATATTATTGTCATAGGTGGAATCAAGCGTCCTGAATTCAGCTCTCTAAAAGTTGATTTTGCTGGAGCTATTTTGTTGGCTAAAATTCTAAAGAATAAAGTTTTAGGAGATGACGTCTTGCTTAAAACGGTTATAGATTATATAGAATCAAAAGGGCTTCGTGTCATTTCTCCTCAGGAAATATTAAAGCTGAGTCAGTATGAAGATATGTCTGGCTCCATCTTTCCATCATCATCGGATAATGAAGATATTGATATTGGAGTAAAGGTCATGTCCTCTCTAGGTGAGATGGACGTGGGACAGTCTGTTATAGTCGCCAATGGTTATGTTGTTGGCATTGAGGCTGCAGAAGGGACTGATAATCTTATTAAGCGTTGTGGTGATCTAAGAGTTCAAGAAAAAGGCGGAGTGTTGGTGAAAATGTCAAAAATAACACAAGATATGCGTGTTGACGTACCAGTTATTGGCCCAAATACAATATCTCTTTTAGCTAAGCATGGGTTTAACGGAGTTGCTATTGAAAAAGAAGGCGTGATAATTATTAATCCAAAAGAAACAAAAATTTTGCTTGAGGAAAATAATTTATTCCTCAAGTTTATATAAGAAAAACAATTGAACGAGATTTGTTGTTTTTAATAGTTTGTAACGGCATTTGAGACGTTATCTGTAACATGGCCAACATGATCAGTGGCGTTTTTACTTACTTCGCTGTAGGCTTTGTAAGTTGTTTTCTTATCGCTTTTATATCCGCCATCTTTTGTATAAGCTCCTTTGCAACCCACCAATAATAAAGATACCAATAATAATTTTATAGTATTAGACATAAATAACTCCTTTAAAAATTAACAACTTATTTACTATGATAAGTTGTTATACAACATGATGTCAACTTTTTTCTATACAACAAAAAAACAGAGTCGTTGTTAGAGTTACAAAAATAGTCGTACTATTTTCACAGCGGCAAAAAAGCCTATAGCGCTTAATAGAAAGCTTAAGAACGCGTAAGATAGGGCATAGATATATTCGTTTTTTTCAACAAACAAGCCAAACTCTAGGATAAAGCTTGAAAATGTGGTGAATCCTCCAAGAAATCCAGAGATCAAAAAATATTTCATATTAACAGAAATAGGCCAATATAAGGTCATTATTTCTGTCAAAAAACCTATGGCAAAACAGCCAATGATATTAACTAATAAAATTGGAGAAGATATTCCTAAAATCGTTATAGGAAGTAATTCTCCGATAACTGTTCTCATGATTGCACCTAGAGCGCCACCACAACCAATAAAAATATAATGCAAAATCATATTACTCTCTTAAATAAATTTCTTATACACCCCTACGGCCTCTTTGGAGGTGAACTTTCCTTGGCAATAGGATTTAATAGGGTTGATTATGAGTCCCTTCATTGCTTCGCGGCCTAAAAGCATACGATGATACATAATGTCTCGATTTGTAAGAGTTATTTCAATATTCTCATAATGAGAGCCAATTTGTATAGGAGATTGTATTACTATGCGCTCTTCTTTATGACCATTTGAGCTTTTAATAATGCGTATGTCAATTATTTCTGCTCGTGATTTACAGCAAATTAGATTATTTTTTTGTACAGGGTGAACTACGAATTCTACAAGTTCCTTGCCATTCTCTTTGATTCTTTGAATGTCATATGCATGTAGAGCAGAAGTTTTTGCACCGGTGTCAATTTTTACTTTAATTAGAGGTACATTTAGGTCTGGTAGTTTTGCCCATTCTCTCCATCCTATCAATAAAGCATCTTTATGCATTATAAGGCCTCGTCATACTCCGCTACAACGCTAGCAACTGCGTGTGCATCATCGAAAGTAGCTATGTGAAATAGTGCATCTCCATTATTTACCAAAGGCATCATAGCTATTCCTATAACAATACCAGTGCTTGTAGATTTTACGTAATGTTGCTTAATACCGAATGGATCCGAGATTATTCCGAGCGTCTCATCTTTCCGGACCTTGCTACCAATTTTTTTCCTGATATGTAAACTTCCACTATGAGGGGCTCTGATCCAATGGCTTGAGTTAGCGTAAAATACTTCGCGATTCTTCGGCAATTTTTTGGACACTAACTCTTTGTCCAGAATTCCTATACTGCACAAGGTAGCAATGATTCCATTTTTTGCAGAGCGTATTATTTTTTCATCGTACCTTAGAGCTTCTCCTCCCTCAAACACCAAAACTTTAACTCCTTTAGTCGCTGCAGCTTGGCGCAATGACCCTTCACGTAGGGCGGCACTTAATACTACGGGCACTCCAAATGATTCTGCTAACTCTTTAGTTTCTGGGTTATCTAATAATACCCTAATTTGCGGCATATTATATCTGTGAACGCTGCCTGTATGCAAATCAATTCCATAATCGCATTTTTCAACAATCTCAGTCATGAATTTCTGGGCTATTTGACTTGCAAGTGAGCCTTGTTTTGACCCTGGGAATGATCTATTTAAATCACGCCTGTCTGGTAGATAGCGTGTGTTCTGATTATAGCCAAAAATATTTACTATAGGCACAGCAATAATTGTACCTTTGATTTTTGAAAATAGTTTTTTGTGAGATAAAAGGCGCCTTATTACCTCAACTCCATTAAGTTCATCGCCATGAATTGCAGCAGAAAGAAAGATTGTTGGTCCATCTTCTTTGCCACGGATAACTTCTACAGGGATTGTCATGCTAGTGTGGTCGAATAACTGAGCAACATCCATTTCAAATCTTTTTCTTTGTCCTGGTTTTATAGTAACTCCATCTATAGTTAGATCTTTGTACACTAATTTTACCCCTGTATATGATGTTGTTTAATGATTGCTTTTTTTAACGAGTCTTTTTCGATGTGCTCTATAATACTTGTAGCGACATCTTTTCCTGTAGTTTTTTGAATTCCTTCTAGTCCAGGAGATGAATTCACCTCGAGCACTAATGGACCTCTATTTGAGCGGACTAAATCAACTCCCGCTACTTTTAGACCTAATACTTTAGCAGCAGTAACAGCCGTAGCACGCTCCTTTGGTGAAATTTTAGCTATTTCCGCACTGCCACCATTATGTAAGTTTGAACGAAATTCTCCTTCTGATCCTTGGCGTTTCATGGCAGCAACTACTTTATCTCCTATGACAAAGCAACGAATATCACTGCCATCTGATTCTTTAATGAATTCTTGTACTAAAAAATCTGCGTGCAGTGACAAGAAAGCTCCAATGAGGCTTTCAGCGGCTTTTGGAGTTTCAGCAAGTAGAACGCCTTTGCCCTGAGTGCTTTCGATTACTTTAACAATAAGAGGAGCTCCTCCTACTGATGCTATCAAATCTTTTGTTGCGTTACCAGAATGCGCATAACTTGTCACAGGAATGCCTACATGCCTTCTAGCTAGCAATTGATGAGCTCTAAGTTTATCTCGGGACCTAGTTATTGCAACAGAACCATTAGCAACATACACCCCAGCAACTTCAAACTGCCTAAGAACAGCGCATGCGTAAGCTGTTATAGATGCTCCAATACGTGGAATTATAGCATCGAATTCCAATTTTTGTAGCTTTGTTTTTGTTTTATAATAAACATCAGGGTTGCTAGATGTTATGTTCATATAACATTTTAGAGGGTTTACAACCGTAACCTCGTGCCCCCTGGCTTTGGCGGCCTCTACTAGTTTAGATGTTGAGTAAATTTTAGAACTACGTGATAATATTCCTATACGCATATTTATTTTTTTCGATACCTTTGATCATGTTTCATTTATAATACAGCTAGGTTGGGCATTTGGTCAATTGACTTCTGTTAAGTGCGCACGTAAATAGCCATAATATCTTGCATAGGAGATTTTTGTATCAATTTTGCGTAAGCGAAATACAACAGATCTATAGGGGGGAGTCTTATGATTGATTTAAGTTGTTATTACCAAGATGATGCCCTTTAAGGTAGTCGGTCGCTAGCATTTCTGGTTTGCCCGATGGCTTTAAGGATTTAACAATCAGAGTGCCTTTGCCACAAGCTACTTCAAACTCATTCCCTAATAATTCTCCGGGTAAGGAGTTGTACTCTTTATTTGTGTATTCTGCAGAAAGTATCTTTATTATTTTTTGATCATATTTAAAATAAACCCCGGGCCATGGATTCATGCCTCTAATTTTACAGTCTATTGTAAAAGCAGATTCATTCCAGTCTACAAGCCCTTCTTCTTTGGATAATTTATGGGCGTAAGATAAGCCGCTATCTGCCTGTTTTTTTCTAGGTAGTGTTTTGATATTATCAAGGGTTTCTATCAACATTTCTCCGCCTATTTTAGCGCACTTATCATGTAGTTCTTGCAGAGTGATGCGAGGATTAAGCTTTAAGTTTTTTTTCAATAAAACATCGCCAGTATCTAGGCCAGCATCCATTTGCATAATACATACAGCTGTTTCGGTTTCGCCATTAATTATAGTGCGTTGCAGAGGAGCGGCGCCTCGATATTTGGGTAATTTTGAGGGGTGAATATTTAAACAACCATATTTTTTAGCATCCAATATATTTTGCGGGACAATAAAACCATATGCAACAACGGTTATAATATCTGCATCAATTGAATTTATCAGCTCTAAGGCTGCTTCATTTTTTAAAGTAGTCGGGGCATAAACTGGAATATTATTATTCAGCGCCAAGCTATGAACAGGAGAGTTTACTAATTTTAGTCCACGACCTTTGGCTTTAGGGGCTGCAGTGAAAACGGCTACAACATTATGTGTTTTGGAATCAATCAGATTTTGAAGAGCAGGCGCTGCAAAATCTGGAGTGCCCATAAAAATAATATTCACCAGTTTTCTCCTATTTGCAATTAATCTGACAGTCTTTTGATTTTAGTTAATCTGCGGATCGCAACGCTTTTCTTTAAAGGCGATAAATAATCAATAGCGAGCTTGCCATCCAAGTGATCCATTTCGTGTTGTATGGCTCGTGCTAGCCAACCACTTGCCTCAAGCTCTTGAGATTTATTATTATAATCAAGATATTTTATTTTGATATCTTCGTGCCTAGAGATCAAGATTTTTTGATCTGGCAGAGATAAGCAGCCTTCCTCTCCATCTACCATTTCGTCAGAAGCATATATCACTTCAGGGTTAGCGATATATAAAGGGTAAAATCCTTTTGGTCTTTTATCTTCATCGTCTTTTTGTAAATCCAAAACCAAAATGCGATCCAAGGACCCCACTTGATTCGCAGCTAGCCCCACGCCTTTGTCTTCGTACATAGTCTCTAGCATATCGTCCATAAGCTTGCGTATGTCATTATCTACGCATTTAATGGGCTTAGCTTTTTTTCTTAACACAGGATCAGGCGCTGTGAATATTTTTAATATAGACATATACGGACTAAAGATAACTGAATTTTTACATCACTGATCATAACAGAAATATCTCTATGTGTAAATATCAGCTTTTAGTGCACGTATTTGATTGTCATGTCTTTTTTCTATAGATTCGGAGGTCTAGTTTTTAAAAGTTGGTTTTGGTTAATTTGATTCTTGAAAATGCTGTATAAAGAATTGATCTACTAATTCTTTGTTATTGAGTCGTTCAGTTTGCCAATTAGATAAAATTTCTTTTGTGTTGGCATGAGGATTGTTTTTTGTATATTCTTTTACAAATATAATATATGCCCATTCTGTTTTGGGAGAGCTGCCATTTTCTTGTCTATATGCATATTCTTTTTTCCACATATCGGCAAATTTTTTATATGTAGGTGGCTTGCCTTTCATCCATTGTTCTTTAAGCCAGTCAATGCCAAAGGCTGTAAAATGAAAATAATCCCCAATAAGTGATTTGAAGAATATACGAGTTTTTAGGTCGTTTTTATAGCCTCCTTTTAGCATTAGACTCTCGCATTTTATTTCTGGAATATTTCTGCCTTTTGCGCAGGAAACGGCTGGATAACTTGGTGTTTCAGTTTTTTCTCCAGTTTTAAGAAAATGCATTATTCTAGAAGTTAGCGTTGGTTTTGTTCCTTTTTGCGAAAGCTCAAGCTTTTTGCAATAAGTTTTTAACTCATCAACATGCAGATAGTTAAGGCTGCGCTGTAGGGAAGTGAGTTTTGATTTTGTAGAAGACATAATGTGCTTTGATTTATAAAATATGATTTCCTTTTATTTTCTGAATAATTAATTTATCCAAACGTCTTGCTATATGTATGATTGCGGTCGTTGTAGATTCATGGATAATTACCTTATATTTTTTTATTATAAAGAGCTGCTAATAATCTTGCAAGCAATAGCCTAAGTATAAAGCTTCCTTCGATAATGACATTTATTGAAATATAAGGATCATTCTTATCACTACTTATATATAGAGAAATAATTATCCGAGAGAAAAGCAAAAAAAAGCGAATTATTCTGATTTTTTTGAAAATAGTGTTTGACAATGGTCGGGGATCTATGTATAAAAATTCTCACACAAGCAACGACGAAGCTTGTAGCTGTTTGAAAAGTTGATAAAGAATAATTAAAACTAAGTATCAGTTTTAAAGTTAATTAGACTTGCTTTATTGCAAGCTTATTTAAAAAAAAAATTGATGCGAATACACACCGCGATTAATTATCGCGAGTAATACTGAAGCGTGTAAGAATAACTCTGCATGCATCGTGTGATCTCAAGTTTTGGCAAATTAAATAATATAAGGGCATTTGGTGGATGCCTTGGCGTTAGAAGGCGATGAAGGACGTAATACACTGCGATAAGCTCCGGGGAGTTGTGAATAAACTTTGATCCGGAGATTTCCGAATGGGAGAACCCACCTGATTTATCAGGTATCATATAGTGAATACATAGCTATATGAAGCAAACTCAGTGAACTGAAATATCTCATTAGCTGAAGGAAAGGACATCAACCGAGACTCCGTTAGTAGTGACGAGCGAACGCGGACCAGGCAAGTGGCTCCTAAAAACAAACTAGAACAACATGGAAAGGTTGGCAATAATGGGTGATAGCCCCGTATAGGTAAGGTTTTTTTGAGTCCTAGAGTAGGGCGGAACACGTGAAATTCTGTCTGAATATGGGGGGACCACCCTCCAAGCCTAAGTACTCTCTAACGACCGATAGTGAACAAGTACCGTGAGGGAAAGGTGAAAAGAACCC
>JAQXDF010000033.1 GCA_029251475.1 Rickettsiaceae bacterium | reverse complement strand
ACAATTACTTATGCAGCTAGTGCTATATTTGTTTTTATATTACCATCATTAATGTTGTTATCGTGTGAAGATACATGGGCACAATTAATAGCTCTAACTATGTTATCGATATTGGGTGGAGGTATTTCCGGTACAGCCTATATATTTATTATTTCATTATTTGCTCCCGACCAAAGATTTACAGGAGTCGCTTTTAGTTATAATCTTGGAATTGCTATGTTTGGTGGTACTGCAGCTATTATTTCACGTGGATTACTAGAAGCTACTGGTCTGCATTATGCTCCAGCCTTTTATATCATGATCATTTCAGGGATTTTCTTGATGGTAATTTACTTTATGCGTGATGTAATTAGAAAATTATTGGATGCTAATCTAAAAAAGCTATGACGAGCTTTAGACTTGGTATATTAGCTGAATATATCGTAATGATTCTATATACATTATTTTTTTATAGAATATTACATCATCGTATGAAAACTTATGTTGGTGAAATTGATTTAGTAGCCTTGCGTGGTAAGCAGGTGGTTTTTATTGAAGTGAAAGTACGAAAAAAAGGTATTGGTGAAGGAATAGTTTCTCAGAGTCAACAAAATCGCATCACCAAAACGGCAGAATTATTTTTAAGTAAGAATCCTAAATATCAGAATTATAATATTCGATTCGACCTAGTGGTACTAGCTCCTTATCGTTTACCACTAATTATTAAAAACGCATGGTAGTAAAATGGAACATCAAAGAAATATAACTTCTAAATGGTTTGAATCTCTGCGCGATGATTTATGCTTAGCATTTGAATCTATAGAATCAGAATTTGCAGCTAAAAATGGCTTGGAACCGGGTAGATTCAAACGAAAAACATGGGATAGGGAGAGCTCTGAGTCTCAAGGGGATAATGGTGGCGGCGTTATGTCTATTATGCACGGTAATGTCTTTGAAAAGGTTGGAGTTAATATATCCATAGTTCATGGTGAGTTTTCAGAAGAATTTAGAAAAAAAATACCAGGAGCTGATCAAGATCCAAAGTTTTTTGCAACCGGCATTTCTGTTGTAGCTCATATGTGTTCACCTTTAGTTCCTGCGATGCATTTTAATACTAGGTATATAGAGACTTCTAAAAGCTGGTTTGGTGGCGGTGGTGACCTAACACCTATGTATGAAGATAATGCAGAAACATCTCTTTTCCACGCTGCATTTCAAGAAGCTTGCGATAAGCATGACCCTGCATATTATCCTAAATTTAAAAAAGCATGTGACGAATATTTTTACCTTAAGCATCGCAAAGAAGCACGTGGTGTAGGTGGTATTTTTTATGATTATTTATCAAATGAGTTTGATTCTGATTTTGCATTTACACAAGATGTTGGGCGTGCGATTTTAGATGTTTATCCTAGAATTGTAAGGGATAAAATGTACTTAAGTTGGAATAATGAGCAACGTCAGCATCAACTGGTCAAACGAGGACGCTACGTGGAATTCAATTTGCTTTATGATCGCGGTACAACATTTGGTCTTTCGACTGGGGGCAACGTAGAAGCTATATTAATGTCTTTGCCACCTGAAGTAAAATGGCCTTAATCAGTTAAAGAGTCTTACCTAAAAGTTTCTGATACTCATCTTGATTTTTAAATTCAAGGATCTGTGTATTTGGCAATGTTTTTTTAAACCAGGTTGTTTGGCGTTTGGCATATTGCCTAGTGCGGGCACTAGCTAGCTCTATTGCTTTATCATAAGTTATATCACCCTTAATATAAGAAATAATTTCAGAAACACCTAGAGATTTCATTGCGCTAGTCTTAAGATCTCCATAATGCCTATACATCTCTTGAACCTCTTCAATTGCGCCATTAGCAAAAAGTTTTAATAGGCGTTCGTTGCATGTTTTGTAAAGGAATTGTCTCTCGGGCATGAGGGAGAATATTTGAAAATCAAATTCTTCAAGTGGTTTAAAATTATCCTGATTTTGAAAAAATAATATAGAATGCCCAGTTTGTTTAAAAACTTCATATGCTCTGATCACTCTTTGCGTGTCATGTATATTTAATATGTCTACTATCTCTCGATCAAGCTTACCTAGTTCTGCAAAAAATGCTTCTGCACCTATTTGTTTATGTAAATCACGCGCTTGAATTCTTATTTCATCTTTAGTATTAGGAATCAAACTGTAGCCATTTACAAGCATGTTAATATACATTCCGCTACCTCCAACGATTATAGGTAGTTTGTTTTTTCTAGATATTTCTTTGATAGTCTCTGCAGCAATTTTGACATATTTGGCCGCAGAAAGTTCCTTGTCTACATCTTGAAAGTTATATAAATGATAGGGTAGTTCGTTGCGAAGATGATTGTCTGGGCAGGCGGTAATAATAGGTAATTGTTTATATAGCTGCATTGAATCTGCATTAACAATTTCTCCGTTATGATGCAGAGCAAGATGATGCGCTAAATTTGTTTTACCGCTTGCAGTAGGGCCACAAATAATTATGGCCCCATTATTTGAGTTTGACATGCTGAATTTATTTATTCAAACAAGTCATTAATTCACTCCATTCGCGCTTGCTAAGTCCGCTAGATTCTTGATCAACGTCTTTTCCATCAATCATCATACGGATTACTTCCATACCTTTTTTAGAAATACTAGTGCCATTCATTCTATGCTCAGCAAAAGCCTCATAGGCATATGGAACCCAAGCTTCTACTACTTTTAGCATGGCATCTGCATATACTCTTATTTCGTATTGAGCATGTGGATCTGCACGCAGTGCTAAGAAATGCAGTAAATTATGTAAATTTATCTTCCAATACCATTCTGTGTAATGATTTAGAGTTAAATTCATACGGGCGAGCTCTCTAGTGATCCCGACATTGTTTTCGTCAATGATATTGCCATTTTCATCTTCATTCATCATGGCTACATAATTGTCATAGCAATGTTCCGCATCAGATTTTAGTATAGACAATACACGATCAGCTTCATCTTCTGGTAATGTATCTTCACTACGGCCTTGCTTGTTTGTCTTAGATTGCGCACTTAGATTGATTTTGTCTGGCACATAAAATTCATTACTCAGTATAGAATACCTTGCGGAATATTCATTAACACTAGCAGTTCTGTGACGAATCCACTGACGTGCAATGAATATAGGCAGTTTAATATGAAATTTAATATCACACATTTCAAATGGTGTAGTATGACGATGTCTCATTAAATAATTAATCAAACCTTTGTCCTGCAAGCTTTTCTTTGTGCCGCGTCCATAAGATACCCTTGCAGCTTGTACGATAGCACTATCATCTCCCATATAGTCTATTACTCTTACAAAACCGTGGTCTAACACAGGAATTGGAGTGTATAAAAGTTCTTCAATTGCATCTACTGTTGCTCGTTTAGTAGTGTGATTTAAGTTTAAAACTTCATTTAATTCATTTTCTTTTGTCATTACCTTCCTTATATTTTTTTTAAGTTTATATGATGTATTTTATAAAAAACCTTGTCAAGTATAGATAATATCAACTAAATTAGAAATCAGTTACTAAATTTTTCAAAAATTATATTTAATGCTCTATATTGTTGTATCTGTAATTATTTTTCTACTTGGTCTAGCTGCTTTTATTTCCGCTACCGAAACTGCTATAACTGCAATCTCTCCAGGGCTATTGCAAAAATTAAAGTCTGAGGGTAATGGGCGCGCAGAAAAACTTTTGGGCCTATTAAAAATAAAAGAAAAAGTCATTAGCACGTTACTCATTGGTAATAGCTTGGCTAATACTTTATGTACCATTATGGCCACTAGCCTATTTATAGAGCTTTTGGGAGACGATATAGGTACATTTATTTCATCAATGGTGATGTCGTTCATGATCATAGTGTTTTCAGAAGTTATTCCTAAAGCTATTGCTGTATCAAAAGCAGAAAAAATAGCACTGAAAGCGACTCCCATATTATTATTTGTTTTAAGAATATTAGAGCCAATTAATATCCTTCTTTCTTATATTGTCAAAGCTTTCTGCTTTGTGTTTCGTATTAACTTGAATCATAAAGTATCAGCGGCCGATGAGGTAAGAGGAGTTATTGAGCATCACTTGCATGAAGGAAATGTATTTAAGGATGATCGCGATATGCTTGGCAGTATTTTGGACCTAAGGGATATGGTTATTGCTGATATCATGGTCCACAGAAGCAATATCGTAGCAATAAATATAGATACTAAGGCGGATAAAATAATAAAAATGGTCCTTGCTTCTAACCATTCTAGGGTTTTATTTTGGGAAGAAAACCAGGATAATATTATAGGTGTTTTGCATGTCAAAGATTTGCTAAGAGAGGCTTATCATAAAAAAAATATCGACAAAGAATTGAATGTTAGATCTTTATTAAGTGACCCGGTCTTTGTGCCAGACAATGCCCTGGTGACTCAGCAATTACAAGTATTCCAAGAAGGTCAAAGTCATCTAGCGTGCGTAGTTGATGAATATGGAGATCTTCAAGGTATCATTACTCTAGAAGACATATTGGAAGAAATAGTAGGGCAGATTTATGACGAACATGATTCGGCTAAAAATAAGGTAATAAAAAAATCTGATAAAGAGTATATTGTTGACGGAACCATGTCTATTCGAGATTTAAATAGAGAATTAAGTTGGACCGTGCCAGAGGCGGATGCTACTACGATTTCAGGCTTTGTAATAAATAAATTGGGCCGGATTCCAAATCAAGGCGAATTCCTATTTGAAAAAAACTTAAAAATTGTAGTAAGGAAAAAGGGGGATAACTGTATAAAAACTTTGCAAGTTCTAGTGCAGAAAGAAAATGGTACTGATGACAACTAGTGTTATTGGCATAGTTGGTTTTTATCTACTAATATCTTCCCTTGTGTGTGCATTTGGATCTATTGCATTAAAGAATAAGGCAAAATTTGTATGCTTTTACACTGGAAGCTTTGCTCAAATTCTGTCTTTTATAATGTTGGTAATAGGATTTGTAGTTTCTGACTTTAATATTAAAAATGTCTTTTTAAATTCTAGCTTAATTCTACCTTTAATATATAAAATATCAGCTGCTTGGGCGAGTCACGAAGGATCTATTTTATTGTGGTTAGCACTAATATCACTTATCTCAGCTATCTATATAAGGTCTGCTAGATTTTCATCTGAAGCTATAGATTTTGCTGTAATGATTATAGCGTTCATTCAAATTTTATTCATTAGCTTCATCATTTTCACCTCTAATCCATTTGAAGTATTTAGCTTTGCCCCAACTAATGGCATGGGTCTGAATCCTATGCTTCAGGATATGGCTTTAGCAATTCATCCTCCTTTGCTATATTTAGGTAATGTGAGCTATGTTACTCTTTTTGTTAGTGGGTGCTTGTTGCTTTATAAGCCAGAAGAAAAAACTCAAATCCTATTGTTGGCTAAAAGATTTTCTAGCTTTGCTTTAACTGCTCTTAGCGCTGGTATTGGACTAGGATCTTGGTGGGCTTATCGAGAGCTAGGATGGGGCGGATTCTGGTTTTTTGACCCCGTTGAAAATATATCATTACTACCATGGCTGTCTGGTATTGCACTGCATCATTTTCTTATAATCAGCACAAGAACAGGCAATTACTTACGCTGGACTATTATGTTATCCTTATGCAGCTTTCTTTTAGTTATATATGGTACTTTTATAGTTAGAAGTGGGATAATATCTTCTATTCATTCGTTTGCTTTTTCGCCTGAGCGCGGCTTCTATATCTTATCAATATGTGTAATTCTGAACCTTCTATGCTTTATGTGGTTTGTTATAAGGCAAAAATACTTACCTAAGGGCGCATCATATCCTAACCTTTACGAACGCATGATGTTTATAGGTAATATATTATGGATTGCATCTCTGCTTTCAATTGCTATAGCTCTGATTTATCAAATATATTGCTCTTTTGTCCTTAATATTGAGATAGTTATTGATCCAAATTATTTTACTACAATATTTGTTCCTATATTTATCCCTATACTACTACTTGCATCCATTACTCCCTTGGTGGCGCGTAGAAATAATTTTCCGCTCTTGATCAAAATTGCTTTTAGCGCAACGGTTACTTATTTATTAAGTTGGTTTGTAGATTTTGGTATCATTTCATGCGCAATAAGTTTTTCTGCAATTTACTTAATGACTCAGACCAGTGTGTTTGTTTTTGCAGGAACTAAAAATATTCGTCAATATTCGCTGTTCTTAGGCCATTTTGGTTTTGGTTTATTGGCACTTACTATCTCGTTAAATAATTTGCTTAGTAAAGAAATAGATTTTAAAGGCAAAGTTGGGGATCAGATAAGCTCTGAAAATTTTCAGATAACATTAGAAAATGTTAAATTCACCGATGGAGAGAATTATTATAGGCAGGTTGCTGCTTTTGCTATTCAATATAAAAATAATGGTAAGGTTGTTTTAAAGCCAGAAAATCGTTTATATAAAATTGAAAAGACACTTTCACAAGAAGTGGATATTTACTCCTTCCTGTTTTATGATTTTTATGCAGTTTTAAGTAGAGTGGATAAAGATATTTTCCATGCTAAAATTCATTATCAGCCCTTAATAAGCTTTATTTGGCTATCAATTCTGATGATCTCTTCTGGGTTTTTTATGCTATTAATCGGAAGGCAGCGTAAAGTATAATTATATAATTACAGCCTGCGACAGAACCTATTGAATCGTCTTGTTTTGTTCATTATTATAGATCCATCTAAAATTAAGTTTGCATCAAGAAATATAATTTGCATAACCTATTAAATGCAAGGGCTTAGGGCTGTTTTAGGAATTTTGTATAAACTCACTATCAGTTGTAAATTCAACAATAATTCCTAAAAAAAGTCACTTAAAACTACTCTTCGGCAGAACCTTCTCCGCTCAGTGGCGATTGGGGCTCTTCGGCAGCTCCTTCGGTAGCTGTAGTTTGTAATATTTGCTCTAATGTAACTGATTTTCTTAACTCACAGATTATGTTTTTTCCGGAATCTGAGAATAAAATATCCTTGAAAAGAGCGCTTTGTAGATTAATCGTGTTCTCAACATTATCTGCATCTTTCTTCTTCGAATCACTTTCATTCGGCGTTTTTCCGTCTAAACGAAAAAGATCTATAGTGTTTTGTGTGAGATTCGTAGCAACCTCTTTAATAAATTCAAGTAGCTCAGCTTTTTCATCATTCTTACTCTTTAGATATGGGTTCTTTTCGACATTTTTCGTAAACGCAAAAATACTTGTCAAGCTTGAACTCTTGCTAAGGGCAATCTTACATTTGGATTGTATTAAATCAAAATCCAAATCTATATTATTTGCATCATCTAGCTTAGAAAAATTATTTTCACCCGTTAAAAGATCGTCCGCTAAAGTAGCCGATGATATTGCTTTTACTATTTCCATTGCCGCTTCATCACCAGTTCCAGCTTTTTCTTTAGCCCTTTGAAGAGCTGTCTTTCTGAATATATCAACGACTCCTACTTCAGCTCCCTGCTCTAGCAACAACTTGATTGCTTCTGTATGCCCGTTGTATGCAGCAATATGTAGCGGAGTAAAACCTTGGGTTTTTTCTCCTACTTCAGCTCCCTGCTCTAGCAACAACTTGATTGCTTCTGTATGACCGTTTTGTGCAGCTATATGTAGCGGAGTAAAACCTTGATTAGTTTTTGCTCCAAGCTCAGTTCCCCGCTCTAGCAACAACTTGATTGCTTCTGTATGCCCGCTTAGTGCAGCTATATGTAGCGGAGTATCACCTTGATTATTTTTTGCTCCTACTTCAGCTCCCTGCTCTAGCAACAACTTGATTGCTTCTGTATTACCTAAAGATGCTACGTAACATAAAAGACTTTTGTTCATCGTATCTACGATATTTGCTGTTTCTTTTGTAACAACTAATTTCTTTAATTGATCAAAATCACCATTATGTAGAGCGAAGAAAATTTCTTTATCTTCTGGTTTACAACCCACATCAATGCCTTTTTCTAACAATAGCCTTTGTGCTATTGCTAAATGATTGTTAAAAGTGGCTTTTTGTAGGGCTGAATAACCCCATTCATTTACTAAGTTAATTTCTACGCCATCACAACCAAGTATATATTTAATTACTTCTGCATCACCCTTTGTGGCTGCGAGCATTAAAGGAGTATTACCATTCAAATCTTTGTTATTTACATCCTGGCTAAATCCTTGGTCAAATAAGAATTGAGATGCCTTTTGATGACCATTTAGTTTTGCGACATGCCAAACTAAAAGCCCAGTTTCCCCGTCTTTAGCATTTTTATCCACCACTTTAACCACTAATCTTTGTATTGATTCAAGATCACCTTTCTTGGCTGCTTCTATTAATTCTTTTGACATAATTTAGTCATTATATATTTTATAGGGCTTTGTGATCAAAGCTCAAACCTAAAACAGTATAACTAAACACTTAACAAATGTCAATAATATTCGGAAGGTTACAGATGTTGAATAATAGCTACGACAGAACCACAGTAACTACTTTAAGCTGGTGGAGCCAGGCGGAATCGAACCGCCGACCCTTTGAATGCCATCCAAACGCTCTACCAATTGAGCTATGGCCCCACT
The DNA here is from genome assembly GCA_029251475.1 of Rickettsiaceae bacterium. Classification (GTDB taxonomy): domain Bacteria; phylum Pseudomonadota; class Alphaproteobacteria; order Rickettsiales; family Rickettsiaceae; genus Megaera_A. The sequence continues at coordinate 21,854 of JAQXDF010000033.1, read as the reverse complement.
AAATTGGCAATTATAATAAATTATAGTTTTTTTGCAAGTCTATTTGTGGTAAATAGATTAGCTATGATAGAAGAACAAAAACACCAACTATTAAATAGAACCTTTGCTAGGCGAGTCGGAAAGGCTCTTTCTGACCTGAAGCAAAACCTTGTAGATCACGAGCTTCCAAAGCATCTATATTCAACAGAAAGACTAACAACCAATAAATACGATAAAGTTTTTCTAGAAATTGGATTTGGTATGGGAGAGCACTTTGTGCACCAAGTAAAATCAAATCCAGATTCCTTATATATTGGAGCGGAAGTGTATATTAATGGTGTAGCCAATGCTCTGAAGCAAGTACAATCTTGTGATAATTTTATGATTTGGCCAGATGATCTTGATCTCGTGCTAAATAAGATTCCCCATGGATTGCTTGATGGAATATATGTTTTGTTTCCTGATCCTTGGCATAAAAGACGTGCATTAAAAAAACGCTTATTCAATAACGTACGTTTAGAGTCGTTTAAAGCTATCTTGAAAAAGAATGGTTTTATAGCTTTTGCTTCCGATATTATAGATTACACTGAGTCCGTGCATGAGTTATTGAATTCAGATAAGGACTTTATAATTCAAAATACAGATCTGACCATTCCACATGATGGTTATATTCAGACTAAATATCATAGTAAAGGTCTAAAGGAAGGCAGAAACCCGCAATTTATCCAAGCGCAATTGAAATAAATCATTGCTAACTCATAAGATGAATATTGAGAAAGAATAACGAGGAAGCGCTATGGATAATAGTTGACCGAGAAAATGTCGATCTTCAAACTTCAACTTTAAAAACTATAGAGGATTTTTGCGATGGTGGGCCCGGCAGGACTTGAACCTGCGACCACTCCGTTATGAGCGGAGCGCTCTAACCAACTGAGCTACAGGCCCTTATGATATATCTATATACGATATAGATGCTATATTTTATATATCTATTAAAAACAAAAGTCCAGAAATTTTTCTATAAATAATAAGTTTGATCACAAGACTTTTAGCTATTTAATTACTCCACGTCGCCACCAAAGGCAGTAGTATTGATAGTAGTAGTACGCTCCGTCATGAATCTTAGCAAATAATTTGGCCCACCAGCCTTAAATCCTGTGCCAGATTTATTCTCTCCACCAAATGGCTGAGATTCAACTTTAGCACCAATAGTTGAACGGTTTGCGTAAATATTTCCTACTTTAATTTTAGACCTGATATAGCTGATTTTTTCTTCAATACGTGAATGTATGCCGAAAGTTAAGCCAAAGCCGCAATTATTTATTTCATCTATGACTTTATCTAAGTTCTTTGCTTTATATTTTGTGATATGTAAGATTGGTCCAAATTTTTCATCTGGAATATCATTAATTGTATTTACTTCAATAATATGAGGATAGAAATAATGCCCATCTTTTTGTTTATCATTATGAGGATGCGCAAATACTGTAAAACCTTTATCTTTCATGTCCTCAATATGCATACTTAATGTATTTTTTGCATTTTGATCAATAATTGGGCCAATATCTTTACTAAAATTCGAAGTATCGCCAATTTCAAGAAGTTCAGTTGCACCTTTAATCATCTCTAATAATTCATCATAGATCTCTTCTTGGACATAGAGCATACGCAAAGCAGAACATCTTTGACCAGCTGAATAAAAAGATGAGGTTAAGACATCATCTGTCACTTGCTCAAGAAGAGCAGAGCTATCAACTATCATGGCATTTTGTCCACCAGTTTCCGCGATGAATGGTACAATACCAGAATTTCTAGCTGCAAGCGTAGTATTAATGGCTTTAGCCACCCCACAAGAGCCAGTAAAGACAACTCCGGCTACTCGCTCATCTTCTATAGCATATTTGTTTATATTTGATCCAGAAGCAATTAGTAGGTGCAGGGCTGATTTACTAACGCCCATTTTGTGCATTAATTTAACGGTAAAGTTTGCAATAACCGCGGTCTGACCAGCTGGTTTTGCAATCACCGTATTGCCAGAAATTAACGCAGCGGCAATTTGTCCTACGAATATTGCAAATGGGAAGTTCCATGGACTAATGCATAAAAATACACCGCGACCATGCATTGTCATAACATTAGTTTCACCAGTGGGACCAGGCAGTTTTTTTTCTTGCATGATAAGCTGAGCTTGATTTGCATAATATCTACAAAAATCAATCGCCTCAATAACTTCATTAATTGCATCATGAATAGACTTACCAGCTTCTTTGATCAGTAATGCATATAATTCAAACTTGTTATCCTCGAAAGCTTTAGCAACTTTTAAAAGTATTTGAGCTCTTTTTTTAATATCAAGAGAATTCCATTGTTCAAAATTATTTGCTGCTGAATCAATAGCATTCTTAATTTCTTTTTCAACGGCATTAGAAATAGAAGAAAATTTTTCTGCATTTTTTCCAGGACAGAAATTTTCATCGGCATGTTTAGCGCTGATGACTTCAGACCCGTCAATGATTGAACCAACTATATGAACTTGATCATAGTAGCTTGAAACTTTTTCTTGTATATAATCGTAATTATTTTTGTAACCTAACTCGTATCCCATAGCACCTTTCCTGTTTGGATATATATCTTCTGGCAAATTAATTTTGCACTTATTATCTAGTAAATTTAAAACTCTATCGTTTATATCATAAGCTAATTCATCTAGCGTTAATTCTTTAGAGTACACTTTACTCACAAAATTTGCCGATGCTCCATTTTCAAGCATGCGACGAATCAAGTAAGCAAGTAAGTCTTTAGTATTCCCAACTGGAGCATAAACTCTAACATCCCTATGATTTATCAGATCTTTATGCAAGGTATTACCCATTCCATATAATTTTTGGAACTCGTATTTTTTATCGCCTGCAAGCTCCATTATTGTAGCAGCCGTAGATGCGTTATGTGTAGCAAACTGCGGATAAATATATTTAGTATTTTCTATAATTTTTTTAGAACAAGCAATAAAGCTTAAATCAGTATATTCTTTCCTAGTAAATACTGGATAATTTTCTAGACCTAATTCTTGTGCATGTTTTATCTCCGAATCCCAGTAGGCACCCTTGACTAACCTTACTGGAATTTTTTTCTTTGATTCTTTGGCAATAGCTATAATATATTCAATGATTTGTGAACTTCTAGTTTGATATGCTTGAATAACAACTCCAATTCCTGAAAAGTCTTCAAATGATTTATGCTTTATTAGTTTTGTAATTAGCATTAAATATGCATCATTTCTATAAGATTCTTCTGCATCGAATGTTATTGTAAGGTGATTGTTTTTAATCCTTTCAACCAAATCTATTAACTTAGGCAGCAATATTTTTTCTAAATCTTCGAATTTTAATAATTCTACTCGAGGGTATAAAGCAGTTAACTTTACGGATAAATTAGGCCTATCTTCTAGGGCCTCACCTTTATAAGGAAAGGCATTGGAGATTAAATTTATAGCTTCTTTGTATTGATCAAGATAAATATTTGCCTGCTTCATTGTTCTGGATGATTCACCCAATAGATCAAATGCAAATTTATAATCAGTATGTTTTTGCGTTTTTTCAAGAGCTGCATGCATGTCATCAGCAAAAACAAATTCCTTACTCAAGAATAATATGGCCGCTTTTAGGGTTTTGATAAAAACAGGCTGACCAAGGCGATCGCATAAATTAGCAATAGTATTATTACATTTTGTAATATCAGCAAATTTACCAGCAAAATAAAGTCCAAACGAAGCTAAAACAGTTTTGATTGAGCGCGTTTTTTTAAATAAAAATGATTCCCAGCTTTTGCCAGATAATTTATCCAAAACTAGCTCTTTACTTATTATATCATCTGGAATTCTTAGTAGACCTTCTGCTAGACCTAGTAAAGCCACTCCTTCATCATAGGTAAGGCTGTATAGATGCAAAAATGACTCCATAGAAAAGCTGTGATCTTCTCTAATCTTTGTTATTAATTTTTTACTATTAGAGATAATCAACTTTTTCTGGCTAATAGGTAGTTTACTTAGCAATAATAATCGTTTTATTACATCTATTTCGTTGGGAAGTTTTTTGGCAAATATTTTAATAGTCATATCGCATTAAATTAATTATGAGTCCGGATTTCTAGTCGTTTTGGCTTATATGAATTTTGGGGTCTTTTAGAGACCTATCTTCATAGAAGTATAGAGCGCTTAAACCTAGAAGTGCAGCAGTTATAATATAATACACACTTGAAACAATTGTACCAGTATTCTGTATTAGTGATTCTATAATATAAGGAGCTGTGCCACCAAAAACACTAGTAGCTGTATTATAGGATATGGATAAAGCAGTATTCCTTATGGATGTTGGATAAAACTCAGCTTGTAGTGCTGGCTCTGGTCCAATGTAGAATGCCGCTGCAATTGCAATAATCGATGTAGAGATTGCGGCGACTACAAAACTCCCTGACTCTATCATCTTGAGTAGGAATGGACTTACTATGATAATACATATTAAGTTTATAATGAAAATCTTTTTTCGACCAATTTGATCGGATAACCAGCCCGCAAACAGCGTAACAAATATCATTATGATATAACAAGCATTCATTAGATAGGTTACATGAGTGTCTGGAAAATTTCTGCTGATTTTAAGATAGGATAACAAATAAATTGCTTGAAGGTAGAATATAATAGAGCCAGTCATGTTAATTAAAACGGATATCAACATATCAAACCAATGGTCTTTTAACACGGTCTTAAGTGGTGACTGCGCAACAACCCCGCGTGCTTTTGCTTCTTCAAACAATGGAGTTTCTGCTGTATTATTTTTAATATAAATTCCAGCAAAAAAAATAAATATTCCTACTATAAAGGGAAGTCTCCAAGCCCAATCATTAAATTGCTCATAGGAAAACACGTTTTTTATTATAAATAAAACAATAGATCCAAGTAATATACCAGCGCATATGCTAGCCATAGAAATACTACCAAAAAATCCTCTATGCTCTTTTGCGCTATGCTCAATAACAAATGATATGGATCCAGTTAAAGCTCCTCCCATCGACAGTCCTTGCATAATTCTAATTATAATCATTAGGGTTGTAGATGTTAGTCCCCAGCTTTCATAGGTGGGTAAAAAACCTATAGCTGCAGTTGGAATTGCCATGCACATAATGGCAGCGCTTAAGGCCATTCTGCGCCCGAATTTATCCCCGATAGTGCCAAAAAATATACCACCTAATGGTCTCATCAAATAACCAACAGCGAATACTAAGAATACTTGTAATAATGCGGCACTAGGATCGGTTTTTGGAAAAAACTTTTGTCCAATTATAGGCGCTAAATGCGCAAATAAAGCATAATCATACCACTCAAAGGTATTAGCTACGCTGCTAGTTAAGACTAATTTGCGTTTATTCATGCTACCACAGTAACTAACCATATATTATAAGTCTAGACAATTTTATTTCTTCAACTGTTTTTTTTCAGAGTATATGATAAATAAGGTGGAAGGTATTACAATCAACGCACCGCATAAAGTGGCTTTTGTTGGGACTTCGTTGAATATAATGTATGCAACGGAGGCAGTTATTATTAATTCAACATAGCGATAAGGTGCAAGAGCAGTTACATCAGTAGCAGCAAAAGCCTTTAGTAAAAAGAATAATATTAAATTAGCACTAGCTCCTAAAATAAATAACAAAGCTAATTCATCTGTTGTTGGGGTCAACCAATGTTGCGCTGCAAAGGGAAGGGCTAATAGGGCTGTAACAATCGCTGAATAAAACAACATGCTAATCATAGATTCTTTTATTACAAACTGTTTATTTATAATATCCAAAATAGCAAAGGCCATAGCAGCCCCCAGGAAAACAAAGACTTCCGGATTAAAATCGCTTGAAGTGGGCGCTAAAGTTATAATTATACCAGCAAAGGCAACCAATGTTACCACCCATCTTTGCCATAGGATGTTTTCACTTAGGAAAAATGCTCCAAACACTAAAACAAAAATTGGTGTTGTGAAACTAACGACTGTTGCAGTTGTTACAGGGGCGATAGTCAGGCCATAGGTCCAACCGGCTATTCCTAAAAATAGTAGAAGTCCTCTGAAAAAATGCACAGTAGGGCGACTAGTTTTCAGTGTATTTGCACCATAATAGGCTATAAATGGCAGTAAAGTAATGGTACCAAACATAAAACGAAAAAATGTAATTTCATAGGTATGAAGACGCATTCCAATATATTTTGCAATAACGTCATTAAGAGAACTGCTCAACAAGCTTAAAAGAAACCAAGAGACTCCTAAAAAATAAGTTCGTAATTTAGTATCCATAAATTTAATATCTAAGAGTTATTATATAATCGTTTCATTGCAATAATCAGATGCAAGATATAGTGAATTTTAATAATAGTGAAGAGTTTTTTTCAAAATAAGACAAGAGTTTAGGTGGGTCTATTAGCAACACTTGGAATATTTCATGAAAACAAACCCATCTATGCAGAATTTAGGGCTAGATAATCATAGCTAATTTGGTTTAGTATATGATATAAGAGGTTTAGAAAATATATTATTTAATTTAGGTCTATTGCAAATGAAGAATTTTACAAAAAACATCGCAATCACTTCAATTTTGTTGTTAGCAAGCTCAGCAATCGCTGCCGATCGTGATTATAATGCAAATTATTATGAAGAGCAGGACTCATTGTTGTTTAAAATTAGAGGATTTTATGTAAGCGCCCCAACGGAGCTAGAAAAAAATCCTACAACATCAGGGGCAACCAAAGTGGGTAACATGGTTGAAGTTGGCTATGGCTTTGATACAGCTGTTACTTATTTTTTAACAGATCATTTTGCTACAGAACTATCTTTAGGTCTTGCATCTTTAAAAGTTAAAAGCACAGCTATGCAAAAAGCAGCAAGTGCATATGGGGATGGATCTGGGGTTGCTACTAAAAATAATAACATATATTTAGTGCCAGCTGCAGCTATCTTGCAATATCACGTAGCACCATTTGGCGGAGTTAGACCATATGTTGGTATAGGTTATCATGGTACTTATGCTTATACTAGATCCAAGGCGTTTAAAGTGAAGCCAGGTCATGGTGCTGTCGCGCAGATAGGTGTAGATTTTGTAGAGAAAGACGATACACTTATCACATTTGATGTAAGGCAGTATTTTTTAGAGTCAAAAGTCACTCTCAAAAGAAACTTCTTGTATCCAAGCGACACGACTCAATCTGCTGTTAGTTCAAAAGTGAAATTGAATCCTTTGGTTATATCTATGGGTATTGGATTTAAATTCTAAACCCACCAACTTAAGATTATAATAATTAAAGCATCTGTTTTTTTTAAGCAGGTGCTTTTTTGTAGGAATTAGCACAACCAAGCCAGTCTCTCTGGATATAAAACAAGAACAGCAACTATGCTCTTGGAATAGAGAGTGGTTGGAAGAAAATAGATCTAATCAGTTTGCTGCAGAATATAATGCAGCCTATCCTGGTGCAGAAGAAAATGGGAATGGTCCATTTGCTATTATTATATATGAAGAACAAACAAATATTACAGGAGATATATCGGAGACTTATTAATTTAAGTTTTTAATATACTTGATTAATTGCGCTAAATCTTATAAAAGTTCTAGATTACGATATATAGATAAGTGTTTTTATGAATTATAGTTTTTCGAATTTAATTGCTGCAATTATTTTATCAGTTCTGATTGTTTTTGGATGGCAACATTTTTATGAAAAGCCACGTATTGCCAAAAAAGTTGAAGCAACAAAGATACATAAACAACAGATACAGGCTGTTAAGCAAAAAAGCAAAACGGAATCCGACTTCTCTATAATGGGCCGCGAAGATGCCATCATAAGCACACCAAGAATTTCTGTGAAGTCTAATATGATATCTGGGTCAATCTCCTTAAAAGGCCTACGTTTTGATGATTTAACTTTGACTAAATACCGCAAAACTGTTGATGAAGATAGTAAGTCTGTGGCATTATTTTCCCCATCAAATTCCGACACAGCGTATTTTGCTGAAATTGGCTGGTGGAGTCGTGATAAAACAATTACTTACCCTGATGCTTCTACTATTTGGAAGGCAGACAGGGCTGAATTAAATTCTGGTGAAACTGTTAATTTACACTGTACTAGCCCAGAAAATGTTAAGTTTAAAGTAGCAATTTCTTTAGATGATAGCTATCTGTTTACTATAAAGCAATTAACAGAAAATCATTCAGATAGGCCAATTTCAACTCAATATTATGGCCTAATCAATCGCACTTACCCAGAAAACTCTGAGCGCATGGTGAATATATTGCACCAAGGCATGGTAGGTGTTATTGCAGGCGAGTTGAAGGAGTCAACTTATGATTCTATCAAAGATAAAAAGAAAGAAACTTTCCCTCAAGGGGAAGTGAATTGGTTAGGTATTACAGATAAATATTGGCTGGCGGCGTTTGTTCCAGATCAAGATGAAAAATATAATGCTAACTATAATTATGCCATTAAAAATGGTGATGATAAGTTCCAAGCAGATTTTATTTCAACCATAAAACTTATTGAAGCTGGTGGTAGCTTCGAGCTTACGCATAGTCTATTTGCGGGTGCTAAAAAAGTAGATTTACTCGACAGATATGAAGATCAATATGGTATTAAACTATTTGATCGTGCTATTGATTTTGGATGGTTTTATGTGATCACGAAGCCAATTTTTTATGCTATGAACTTCTTTTATAGCTACATAGGGAATTTTGGTATTAGTATCATGATTGTGACTATTATTATTAAGTTATTGATGTTTACTTTAGCTAATAAGTCATATCGCTCTATGAAAAAGATGAAGCAGCTGCAGCCAACAATGGAACGTTTAAAGGAGTTGTATGCTGATGACAACGCTCGTCTTAACCAAGAAATAATGGCTCTGTATAAAAAGGAAAAAGTGAACCCTGTTTCCGGATGTTTGCCTCTATTAGTGCAGATACCAGTGTTCTTTTCCATATATAAAGTAATTTATGTAACTATCGAAATGCGTCATGCGCCATTCTTTGGTTGGATTCATGATCTTTCTGCGGCAGACCCAACAACAATCTTCAATCTATTTGGCTTGTTGCCATTTACTCCTCCTGGATTTTTGATGATTGGTGTATGGCCATTGATTATGGCAACAACTATGTTCTTGCAGCAAAAAATGAGCCCAACTCCGGCAGATCCTGTACAAGCGCAAGTGATGAAGTTTATGCCGCTATTCTTCTTGTTTATGTTTAGTAGTTTCCCGGCTGGATTATTGATATACTGGTCTTGGAATAATGTGCTTTCAATAGTGCAGCAATCTTATATTAATAAATTAGATAAAGCATAGTGGCTCAGCTAACAACAAAGATTTTTAAGCAGGAAGCTAAGTTTATTGCTGGTGTAGCAAGAATAGATCAATTTCCAAGACTATTCTTGCCGCAAATAGCTTTTTTCGGAAAGTCTAATGTTGGAAAATCCAGCCTGATTAATACAATTTGCAATCGCAAAAGTTTAGCTCGTGTTTCACATACTCCTGGCCGTACTCAGCAGATAAATTTTTTCTCCATAGCAGACCGTATATTAATTGCTGATTTACCTGGTTATGGCTTTGCTAAAGTTCCTAAATCCCAAAGATCTGACTGGGTTAAGCTGATTACTCATTATTTGCAGAATGAGGAGAAGTTGAAGTTGGTAAATTTACTAATCGATGCGCGTCGAGGGATCAAGCCCAATGACATCGAGATTATGGAATTGTTAAAATCTTGTGGAAAAGAATTTCAGATTATTCTTACAAAAGCTGACAAAGTAAACGTAAATGATAAATTTTTAACGGAATTAAAAGATCTTCTTGCAACTTTAGGATGTTTGTGTAATGTAATTAGCACTAGTAGCAAGAGTGGTTTAGGTGAAAAAGAATTACAACTTAGCATTATGCAGTTCATCAAATAACAAGAACAAACATCAGGGGCGCGGCGCAATGGATCCAGCTTTGATAAAACGGGTTCTAGAGCAGATTTCAGCAATCAAAGATCAAATGATTGTTATTAAGCTTTCAGATATTATTATATCCGATGAAATATTGCTGACTAATTTTGCAAAAAATGTAAATCTTTTATGCGAAAGTGGCGCGCGTATATTTATAGTGCATGAATATGACTCCATCGTTGAAGAAAAGATAAAAGAGTTTGAGCAATTACCTGGTTTGAGTAACTCTTATTTCGGTCAAGACAAGAAGGCAGAGCTTGTCGAAATGATTATATCAGGACGAATTAATCGTAATATTACGGCTAAATTATGCGCTAATTCAGTGCAAGCTGTAGGGTTATCTGGAAAAGATAATAATTCAATTCTAGCAATAAAATCCAATAATACATATAAAGGCGATATTCAGGTAATTAATCCAGATATTTTATTGACGAACGATGCAAATAATCTGGTTTCTGTTTTATCTCCGGTTGCATGCAATGAAAAAGGACGTACTGTTATCTTAGATAGCAGCATGACAGCATCTATGTTGGCCATGGCTATTGGGGCAGATCACCTTATTATGATGAGTGATGATAATTACTTTAGCAAAAATGATATAATCATAAGAGATTTACCAGAGCTACACTCCATTCTGGAAAATACTAGCGAAGTTGATGCTAATAGTCCAGATCTTAGAGCAACTAAGTTCGCTCTGCAAAATGCCGAATGCTCCGTATATTTCCTAAACGCTAACAACAAGGATCAACTGATATTGAAGTTTCTTTCTTAAACTTTGTGTAAAAATTCAAGAGACAGAAGTTCCAATGATAATGCTTTAGCAGGTTGTTTCGAAGATTTGTCAGTTGATTATGATTTCTACGTCTATTAAAATCACATTTATTTTTTGTAACGACAAGATAATATTTACAAAAGGTCGGTGAAGATATATAGTTTTCATAATTAAATTATATATCTATTTTTCATGACCAATGAAATTTTTGTTAAAATAAAGAATTGCAGCCTTTCTGGTATAGACTCTATCAAAAGAGTGCAAAGTTTAAGGCAAATGTTCCTTAAGCCGGGGAAGATATCAGGTTCTGTAATCCCAATATTAAAAGATATAAGTTTTTCTTGTAAATCGGGTGACAGAGTTGCTCTAGTTGGTGGTAATGGCTCTGGAAAGAGTTCCATATTAAAGCTCATTGCTGGAATATACCCTCCCGCTGAAGGCACCATTAGAATCAATGGAAAAATTACATCTATTATCGAGATGGGCCTAGGAGTAGAGTCAGAGTTTAGTGGTAGGCAAAACATCAAAATACTCATGCTTTATAACAACATGCTTGATCGATACAGCAAGGAGTTCGAACAAAAAGTTATTGATTTTTCTGAACTGGGTGAAAAAATTGATCAGTCAATAAAAAATTTCAGCTCTGGAATGTTGTCTCGCTTAGCATTTTCGATTTGTATTTTTCAAACTCCAGATATTTTATTATTGGATGAAGTATTTGCTGCAGGCGATGGAAAGTTTATCAAAAAATCGCTTGAATTTATGAAAAATAAAATCAATACAGTGCCAATCACTATCCTTGTTTCGCATCAAGAGTCAATTATCAAAGAACATTGCAACCGCTGTATTCTAGTTAAAAATGGAAGAATAGTTGAAGATGGCGATACAGATAGAGTTTTATCAATTTATAATTCAGGAAATTACTAATGATAAAGAATCTTTTTTCGTTTAAATATTGGGATGGTATTATTCTTCTTGTAAAAGTTGCTATTGCTAGAAGGAATGCTAATACTATTTTGGGTGGATTATGGGGGCTTATACAACCATTTTTGCACATTGCCGTTATATCTTTTTTTATGAGTTTTTTACTTCGGTTTGAACCTAAAACTTTGGTAACGAATCTTGTTGGTGCGTTGCCTTTCTGGACATTTATGGCTCAAGGAATAGGCTCTGCATCCGAGTCTTTAAAGCATAATGCCCAGGTTTTAAAAAGAGTTTTGCTTCCTAAAACTTATTTTCCAATCTCTGATATTATAGGAAATTGCTATACATTATTATATTCTTTTTCTGCAATGTATGTTGCCTTAATCTTATTCTTTCCGGAGCTTTTTTCATGGAATGTTCTGTTTATTCCATTTTTATCTATACCGCTCATTATTAGTGTGATGTCTAGTGGAATATTAGCGGCGTATTTGACGCCATATGTTAGAGACATCCCTCAATTTTTGAATGTAATATTTGGAGTATTATATTGGACAGTGCCAATTATTTATCCTTACAGTATGGTAACTGAATCTAAGCAAATATTTTATGAACTGCATCCTATATATATTGTGCTTAAACCAATGCAAGATCTTATTAGAACGGGAAATTTGCCGGAATTGATGATTGTCGCAAAATCTTGGCTAGTATGTATACTAGTCTCTTTAATTAGTTATTTTTTCTATAGAAAATTAGCTCGAAATATAATTTATTATCTTTAATCATAGGGCGTAAATAATGAAAAATAAAAATCTACTAATTACTGGTGGAGCTGGATTTATTGGAAGTCATCTAGTGCATCTGTTAGTACAAAAATATCAAGGAACTCAAATAATAAATTTAGATTCTTTGACTTATGCAGCGGATTTAACGCGTCTTGAAGAAATTGAGGGGCTGGAAAATTATACATTTATTGCAGGGGATATTCGTGACGCAGCCTTGGTAGATGAGATATTTCAAAAATATAAAATAGACGGAGTGATGCATTTAGCGGCCGAGTCTCATGTGGATAATTCAATCAGTAATCCTTCAATATTTGTTGAAACTAATGTTATAGGAACTCATAATTTATTGAGCTCTGCAAAAAAATTATGGAAAAATTCTAATGGTCAGTTGGAAGATCAGTATAAAAATGCAAAATTTTTACACGTATCAACGGATGAAGTATATGGAACTCTAGGAGAAACTGGTTATTTTACTGAAGAAACACCTTATGCCCCAAATTCTCCATATAGCGCATCAAAGGCCTCTAGTGATATGATTGCTAGAAGCTATTATCATACTTTTGACATGCCTATTATAATTAGTAATTGTTCTAATAATTATGGACCAATGCAGCATGATGAAAAATTGATTCCTACGGTTATTAGAAAGGCTCTTGAGCAAAAAGAAATACCAGTATATGGCAATGGAAAAAACATCAGGGATTGGCTATATGTCAGAGATCATTGTATCGCCCTTGAATTGGTGTTTTTAAATGGAAAGTTAGGAGATAGCTATAATATTGGTACAAATAACGAAAAAACTAATATAGATCTAGTAAATGAAATTTGTGATATTCTTGATGAATTAAAACCTAAGGCATCCGGTTCTTATTCAAGCCAAATATCTTTCGTTCAAGATCGCGCTGGTCATGATTTTAGGTACGCAATAGATCACACAAAGATATCAAAAGAGTTGGGCTGGCAACCAGAGCATGCTTTTAGAGAAGATCTTAAAAACACGGTAGAATGGTATATAGAAAGCTATTCAAACAAATAGACGTTAATTAAAAAATTACATTATAATTATGAAAGGAATAATTCTAGCAGGAGGGTCTGGTACAAGGCTTTATCCATCGACTTTAGTTGTATCGAAGCAATTACTGCCTGTATATGATAAACCAATGATTTATTACCCTTTGTCTGTTCTGATGATGTCTGGGATCAAAGAGATACTCATAATAACCGCAGTAGAAACCCAATCTCAATTTAAGCAATTGCTAGGAGATGGAAGTGCTTTGGGAATTTCAATTAGTTATGCAACTCAAGAAAACCCAAATGGATTAGCAGAGGCGTTTATTATTGGAGAGGAATTTATTGGAAATTCCTCTGTTTGCTTGATTCTTGGTGATAATATATTTTACGGACATAATTTGGTAGCAAAGCTTACAGCGGCTGCAAGCCTTAAAACAGGCGCCAAGATTTTCGGTTACCATGTACACGATCCACATAGATATGGGGTAGCGGAAATTAATACAGAGACAGGTAAGGTTATTTCTATTGAAGAAAAACCTAAAAAGCCAAAGTCTAATTTTGCTGTAACAGGACTATACTATTTTGATAATTCAGTTGTAGAAAAAGCAAAAAACATTACGCCATCAGATAGAGGTGAGCTTGAAATAACTTCTGTAATACAGGAATATTTAAATCACGATAGTTGTGAAATAGTGATGTTGGGACGTGGTTATGCGTGGCTTGACACAGGAACGCATGAGAGCTTATTAGAGGCATCTAATTATATAGGGGCTATAGAAAAGCGCCAGGGTTATAGAGTAGCTTGCCTAGAGGAAGTGGCTTATAATTGTGGCTATATAAGTAAGCAACAAGCCATATCACTGTCCGGGCCAACTAAAAAATCTGGTTATGGAAATTATGCTCTAAATATTGTAGAGAGCTGATTTAGGGGTTATTAATCTTGCTTATATTGGAATTAAATGTTAATATAACGTTTTAATTAAGATTATATTCTGGTAATTAATGGCAAAAGAAGAACTAATTGAATTCGATGGAGATGTGCTAGAGCTGCTCCCAAATGCACATTTTCGTGTTAAACTTGAAAATGACCATGAAATTATAGCTCATACATCCGGCAGAATGCGTAAAAATCGTATTCGTATTCTGGCTGGTGATAAAGTCCGCGTTGAAATGACCCCTTATGATTTATCAAAAGGGCGTGTTATTTTGCGTCACTAGTCGCCAAAAAACCTCCAACTCATTTTTTGCTATTTAGTATAAGTAACAAAAGAAATGCGTTAAATAAGTAAATTTCGCATAAGTAGCTACGGGCACTATAAATAAGTAGATTTGCCAAAGTAAATTTGTTATATGGAAAGGCAAGATTTTGCGGCCGTGGCGGAATTGGTAGACGCGCAGCATTGAGGGTGCTGTTCTGATAAGGAGTGGAAGTTCAAGTCTTCTCGGCCGCACCAGCAATTATTTGTTTGAATCTAGCTTTAAAGATTTTGTAAATTTATCGGGCAAAACTAATATAGAGGGATTTTATGAATGAACTTCAAAATATTATATCACCGGATTATCAGGATCAACTAGCTAGCCAATTTCGACACATTAAATATCTAATACATAATGATAAATTAGATGAGGCATCAGAGTGTTTGCTTGAGCTTCACCATGCTGATTTAGCAGATTTCTTGGATCACTCTAGTCATAAACTTTATTATATAATTCTGCCCATAATCGCGGATAAAATTAAGCCAGAGACTATTGTTTGTCTAAGCAGTGGTAACACGCAGCGCGTCATTGAATCTCTTGGGGTGCAAAAAAGCTCTCAGTTGATAGATCAACTAGATATTGAAGATTCTATAGAAGTAATTGATACTCTAAGTGATGAATTAAAGGATGCAGTAATTGCGTCTCTAAATCAAGATAAGAGACAGCATATTCTTGAAGGATTTGATTATCCAGAAGATACAGCTGGACGTATACTGGAGAAGAATTTTGTTTCATTTAAGCAGCATTGGACAGTTGGTCAAGCTATTGATTTTATCCGTCGCAGTCATATTAAATCAGAATTTTATGCAGCAATAGTCGTAAGTCATAAGCTTCACCCAGTAGGGACGATATTGCTGAGCACTTTGCTGCAATCACCGCGTAACAAGCATATAACCGAATTAATGAATTGCGATTTTAAAGCTGCGGACACACATACAGAATTAAGCGAACTTGCATTTATTTTTAAACAATATGCATTGACTATTGTTCCAATAACAAACCGCCAAGGTAAGTTGGTAGGAAGTATCTCCATTGATAATATGCTATATGTTGTTGAAGAGCAGATGGAGAATGAATTCATGCATCTTGGTGGTGTTTCTAATAGAGATATTTTTGGTAATTTATACGCTACAGCTAAGCATAGATTTCCTTGGTTATTTGTAAATTTAGTGACTGCTTGTATTACGGCAATGGTAATCAATCAATTTAGCGGTACTATTATGCAGCTAATTGCCTTGGCGACTGTTATGCCAATTGTTGCATCTATGGGAGGCAATGCTGGTACGCAGGTGATGACAGTCACTGTTCGTGCATTAGCTAGTCGTGAAATAATTAGTTCTAATGCTATGCGAGTAGTTATCAAAGAAATTTGTGTGTGTATAATAAATGGTCTAATTTTATCAGCCATTGGTATGATTTTAATTTACTTATTATTTGCAAATGTGAATTTAAGTATGGTATTTGCAGCTTCAGTGGTTATTAATTTTACAGTTTCAGGTTTACTTGGTTCAAGTATACCTATTGTGCTAAATCACTATAACATAGACCCGGCAGCGGCTTCTGGTGTGTTTTTGACCGCTTGTACTGATGCAATAGGATTTTTTAGTTTCTTGGGCCTGGCTTTTTGTTTTTTGGTTTAATCAAATATCTCCCTGCTAGAAGTATGTAATAATATGATCATGTCTTCGTAGTGGCTAAAGCCGATCTTCTAGAAGTTTTCACGGCTATTGAGTGGCGTGCGCTACATATTAGCGCTAGAAGCTATATTTAAAGCCAACTGATATTATTGGGTAAATTGGATATTTTTTTCTAATATCCTTTGTTATATCAGAAACATTTCTTTTAATATCGGCTTTCACTTGATCGTTACCAGTGCCAGTGTGCTTGACATCCAATTTTAATTTACCAAACATAACACCAGCCTCGCAGTTAATGCTCCAAGGAGAGTTGTTAAGTAATGAACTATCATATCCCAGTGTCAGCAGTGCAGAAATTTTATTACCCATAGTGATCTTAGTGGAAACCGTACCGATTTGAGCCGCGCTATAAGTGATTCCATTAAATGTAGTTGGTATAGTGGCAGTTTTTCTACCAACAACTTTGTTACCATTATAAGCAACACCAGCAGATATTCTAAAGCCAGATTCATTAATTGGGTGCCAATCCAGCATTACAGGAACTGTAAACAAGGTAACATTCAATTTATCAATTATTTTGCAATTATTGTTCGGTGCAGAGAATTTTAAATAATTAATACCCACTCGACCAAAAAGATTTCCAGTAAAGTTGGTTCTGGCTTTTAATCCAAGGCCTTGTGTACCTATTTTAGGGCCTAGAGCTATAACACTAGCCATTGCATAAGTAGAGCTTTGTAATACAGTAATAATTATCGCTATTTTTATAAAATTTTTCATCAATGTCGTTTATTTAAAGTTAGATCAATTGTTGATTACTAGTAATAATAGGGGGGATGTTAGAATTATTTAAATGCAATTTTTGTTATTTAGGAATTAAGGGTGTTGAATGGATACGCGACATCACTATTCTTATTTAACAATGTCATAATTTAAATGGTGACCCCTACGGGAATCGAACCCGTGTTTTCACCGTGAAAGGGTGACGTCCTAACCGCTAGACGAAGGGGCCATGAAACTCATGGGCACATATTTATACACCTATTTATATTATTTTGCAAGAAGTTTTGTTGAAGGAATATAAATATCTTGCAGATCCTAGGTCAAAACTTTGCAGGGTGTATTTAGTGGCGTATTTATTGTTTAGAGATTTTGCACTAGGCGAGTAGATTCTGTTTTAATCAACTCAACACCAGGTTGGTTAAAAGGGTTGATTTTCATCATGTGCCCTAAGATTACTACTTCAAGCATAGAGTGCATTACAAGTGACCCAATATTTTTTGCAGAAAAGTCATTAAGTATAATACTTCTAGTTGGAGCACCTGTCGTGTTTAAGGCGCATAGTGTAGCATCAAAATTAGCTTTATTAATATCGTGAAGATTCTTATTAGCAATATAGTCAAATTCTTCAAGGGGAGAAGTCTTTATAATAGGGTGGTCGTTCTTAGTGTAAAATAAGCTATATATTTTATCCTTAGGCCCATCTAAATAAAGTTGAAGTATGCTATGTTGATCATTGGGTCCAAGTCCTCTGATAGGAGTGATCCCAGCGCCATTTTTCCCTAGCGATTCAGCAATAATTTGTGAATACCATTCAAGAAAAACATTAAGCTTTTGTAAATATCCGATATTTACAGTAATTGGCTTTTCTGCGCTATAAATTGCTGCTGCTGCTATTGTTGGCTGGCTTTCTTGTTTTTTAGAAAAAAACTCTTGTAAAGCAAGTTCTGCACCAGCAAGATATTCTTGAATATCTATATTAGCAACTTGTGCAACTAAGCTTGAAACATTAGTTAGTCCTGAGTATCTGCCGCTTATATTAGGGGTATGCTCAATCAGAGTCGCGCCTATTTTTGTAGCAACGTTTTTTAAATTACCGCTATTTAGATTAGTGACAAAATAAAAATGTTTTCCTAAATTTGAAATGCCGGCTTGCTCAAACTGAGATATCATTACGCCAACTAAACTAGTAGTCTCAAGGGTTTGTCCTGAGTTGCTGATAGCAAGAACTGCACAAGATGCCAATTCAATTTTTGATACTAGGTCTTGAAGAAAAAATGGATCAGTATTATTAAGGAAATGTATTCTTGTAGTAGATTTTTTCGGAGTTATAAGAGTAGTTAGTGTTTCTGGATTTAGTGCTGAGCCACCCATGCCGATCACAATTAAATCAGAGAAATTTTCTTTTATGTGTTTTGCATGATGCTCAGATTCTCGGGCTTGATCCAAGGCATGTTTATTTGAGAATATTTTGTATAGAGGATTTTTGGAGTTGATTTCATCTATAATTTTATTCGACGCATCTTCAGCAATGTTTTGTGCGGATATAAAGGAGTCTTTAGAGAAGTCAAAGTTTGAGTATTTTATTTCAATATTATTCATATATAGTAAATTTATTTTGAGTAGTGACGTTGTTGCTCCTCGCTCTCCTAGCTTTTTAGGCTTCACTCATCGCACCTAGTACCTACTTCATCTCAATTCACTATAGTGTTTTTTATATAAAACTAGGATCTAAACTTAAGCCTCTTTTGTTTCTTTATTTTTGATACGTTCCAATTTTATTGCTTGGGACTCAAGTAATAATGGAATGCCATCCACGATTGGGTATACAAGATTAGACTTTTCGCTAGTTAATGTATTAGCTTCTTGATTATATATAAGTTTTGATCCAGATACTGGGCAGGTAAGAATAGCTAGCAACTCTTCTGATAATTTCATTGAGTAAATCTAACCTAAATGCTTGGCGTTTCCCCAAGGAAGTATTTTACCATTTTGATCAACTACTACTTCACCAGAATCTTCATATTCTGCTGCAAAAAATGATTTTCTATTTGCTATCAGTTTTACAGGCTTGATTTTTTGACCGTTATGCAAGTATTCTTTAGCTTGGCCTCTGCCTTCTGGGTTATTTTTTGAGGCAATTTTTGCTTTACTCATAGGACCTATATAGTTCAATAATTATTATATGTTAGCCGAATAATAATTATTTTTTTATATTTAGTCAAGAGAAAAGATTTCCAAGCCCGCTTCTCATCATAGATTTTGGATCCATTTTTGAGGCTTTTTTCATAAAGGTACTGATTTGCTTGAATTGCTTTAGTAAGTTATTTATTTGTTGGGGGCTTGTGCCTGAACCTGCAGCAATTCTTTGCTTCCTTGAGGCGTTTAATATATCAGGATTACGTCGTTCTTTTTTTGTCATAGAACTGACTATAGCTTCCTGCTGATTAAGCATTTTTTCTTTGGAGCTTGTGTCGCCAATTTTATCAGAGAATTTGGACATCCCTGGAATCATGCTCATAATACTTGAAAATCCACCAAGTTTTTTGATGTTTTTGATTTGCGAGATGTAATCATCAAGATCAAATTTACCTTTTTTGAGTCGTGCCGCAGTTTTTTCAGCCTCTTCTTGGTCGATGAGGCTTGATGCTTTTTCAACAAGAGATACTATATCTCCCATGTCTAAAATGCGGGAAGCTATAGTTTTTGCGTTAAATTCTTCAAAATCTGTTGGTTTTTCACCGGTACTTAGGAATTTAATTGGCTTGCCGGTGCTATGGCGCACACTCAAAGCTGCTCCACCACGTGAGTCACCATCAATTCTAGATAGAATTACACCGCTTATGGATAGTTTCTCGTCAAAGTTGCTGGCAACAGTGATTGCATCCTGACCTATCATGGAATCAATCACTAGTAAAGTTTCGGTAGGGTTAATTGCTTTTTTAACTAAAGCTACCTCATTGATCATATCTTCATCAATATGCAAGCGACCGGCGCTATCGTAAATGACTACATCATAACCAGATAATTTTGCTTCTTTAATTGCACGATTAGTGATTTCTAGAGGAGATTGCTCTTTCATTATCTCTAGAGAATCAACGCCTATATCATTGGATAAAATTTTAAGTTGTTCCTGGGCTGCTGGTCTGTATGTATCTAAGGATACTAATAAAACCTTCTTATTCTGATTTTTTAGTCTTAACGCTAATTTAGCACTAGCTGTTGTTTTACCACTACCTTGTAGCCCTACAATCAAGATATTTACTGGGGGGGCGCTGTGTAAGTTTAAGGCTGACTCTTCTTTTGTTGGAGCAAGAAGGTTTACTAGTTCATCATTAATGATTTTGATGATCATTTGAGCTGGAGACACTGACTTGATAATCTCCTGTCCTTGAGCCTTTTCTTTAACATTAGCGATAAAAGAACGTGCAACAGGAAGCGCAACATCTGCTTCTAGTAAGGCGACGCGAATATCGCGCATCGCGGAATCAATTTGCTCCTCGTTTAGGGTCCCTGTGCCTTTTATTTTGTCAAATATTTTTGTAAGATTTTTGGTAAGAGTTTGAAACATATTATTAAATCATCCTATTAATCATTCAGAATATTTTATATTTATATAGGCTATTTAATACTGAATCAATAATTTAAAAATAAAAGGCAATGTTATGGCTATGATATCTGCGGTATATTTTTTAGCTGGTTTACAAATAGTTTTTTATGTGTAGAAATTTATGAAAGAATAAGCAAGTTGAAGTAAGATTCTTGCATAGAATAATATTATACACTAAACGTAATGTAGTTTTTATATTTCAGCATAATTACTTAATTGGGTTCCTGTAAGTTTTTGTTCACAATCAACCCGCTCGCCAAGAAATTCATCGCCACGTGAAGCAGATATAGAATCATTATTAATTGCAGAACATGAATAAACATCTGGTCCAAATGCAATCTCCATCAGAGCATTTATCAAAATCACCTTGTGCTCTTTCTGTTTCTGCTCCTCCTGCCAATTCTTCAGGAAGATCACCTTTTGTTTCTGCTCCTGGAAGTTCTTCAGTGTCTTCGTCTTGCCTTTGGTTGCTATCTTCTGTAGCTTCTTGCTGATTAGAGCTAGCTGATTGTCGGGTAGCGACAGCATCGTCCCTATCTGAGTCACATTCTTCATCTTGTAAAATCTCTATCATATAATTAATCAAATCACCTTCTGCTCCTTCTGCAAATTCTTCAGTGCCTTTGTCTTGCATTTGGTTGCTATCTTCTGTAGCTTCTTGCTGATTAGAGCTAGCTGATTGTCGGGGAGCGACAGCATCGTCCCTATCTGAGTCACATTCTTCATCATTATTGCCCTCTCCTGCTTTTGCTCCAAGAGCTTTTAGGTGATGTGTAAAATGCACAGCTAAATCAAGAGCTGTTTTTCCATCGTTGTTCACGGCGTTAATATCTGCGCCGCATTTAATTATTATCCTAACTATAGATTTTAGGTAATTAATGCCTTGGCCCTGATTTTGAGCTGAAAGCATTAAGGGCGTGTTGCCATCAGAATCTCTGATATTCACGTCAACACCTTTTGCTATTAAGTATATAAGTTCATTGTAATTGTCTGGTTTCTTTTGTAAGATCTCTATAAGATTCTTATTTATTTCCTCTTTTTTTGCACTATCTTTCAATGAGTCATATTTTGCTTTACTTTCCACATAAGCTTGCTCTTT
>JAQXDF010000013.1 GCA_029251475.1 Rickettsiaceae bacterium | reverse complement strand
CCTTGCATAGTCTGGTTTGTGTTTAATAGATAAATCAAATTCTTTTATAGATTCTTCATACCTGCCTAATGAATCTAAAGCAACAGCTTTATTATTGTATGCATATATATCATCCGGTTGGTATTTAATTGCTAAATCGTATGCTTTTACGGCGTCTTCTAATTTACCAAACTTGCCTAATGCGTTCGCCTTATTATAATATGCCCTTGCATAATCTGGTTTGTGTTTGATTGCAAGATCATATGCCTGTATAGCCTCTTCTAGTCTGTCATTTAGAGCCAAACTTATGCCCTTATCACTGTAAGCTTCTGCATGATTAGGTTTATGCTTAATAGCAAGATCGTATACCTTTATAGCTTCTTCATATCTATCAAGACTATTTAAAACAAGACCCTTGTTATAATAGGCATCTGCATAATCAGGTTGATACTTGATTGCTAGGTCGTATGCTTGAATAGCTTCTTCTAATCTACCAAGCTTTTCCAAAGCTATAGCCTTGTTATTATATGCATCTGCATCATCCTGTTTATGTTTAATAGCTAGATCAAATTCCTTTATAGATTCTTCTAATTTTCCTTTATTAGCTAGGTCAAGCCCAGCCTCAAAATGCTTTGACGCATCTCCTTGAATATCATTTTTCTCCTCAACTTGATTTTCTAGAACTTGGTTTTCAACCGCTAGATCTGTTTTGAAAAAATATTTCTGTCCTATAAACGCACCAGCTATCATAAGGATTACAGCTGCTAGGATAGTTATTATTAATTTAATGATTTTCTGATTTTTCATATTTCTATATGCTTATTTATTTTTTTGATCTTACTTTGTTGACGACTGAAATTCAACCTTAAGTAATTATTTTTAAGCCATTGAAAGACTCAAACGCAAATAGCACCAGCAAAAATCCAAAAACAGCTAACCCCACACTCAAAACAACATGTCTAGTTTGTTCATGAAGCCCGCATATGATTGCAATAATTACTATTGCAGCAAGGCTGTAATAGCCGCCGCTGATAATATAAGCTATTAAAAAATTCTCAGCAAAATATTCAATTACCGATTTATTAGCCGCCAATGCATTGGACACAGGAAAAAATAAAGCTATAAATAATAAATAAAATCTTTTCATATGCCCGCCTTTTGATTTATATACCTTCACGTTCCACCATTTTTTTCTTAATCTCGGCTATGGCTTTTGCTGGATTCAAACCTTTAGGACAAGTTTTTGTACAATTCATAATTGTATGGCAACGATATAATTTAAATGGATCTTCTAGCTCATGCAGGCGCTCACCATCAGCCTCATCTCTAGAGTCAGCAAGCCAGCGATATGCTTGAAGCAAAATGGCTGGACCAAGATATTTATCCCCGTTCCACCAATAACTTGGACAAGAAGTCGAGCAACAAGCGCATAAAATACATTCATATAATCCGTTTAGTTTTTCTCTATCCTCTTCTGACTGCAATCTTTCTTCGCTTTTTGATGCTGGAGTGTCCGTTTTTAACCAAGGTTCAATAGAAGCATATTGAGCATAGAAATGATTCATATCTGGAACTAAATCCTTAACAACCTCCATGTGAGGCAATGGATATATTTTTATATCACCAGTCACATCTTCTATAGACTTAATACAAGCAAGGGTATTCGTACCATCAATATTCATAGCGCAACTACCACATATCCCCTCGCGACAAGAACGCCTGAAGGTTAAAGTAGAATCAGTTTCATTTTTAATTTTGATCAATGCATCAAGAACCATCGGACCACATTGCTTCTCATCAATTTCATAAGTGTCGAGAGATGGGTTATCATTTGAATCTGGATCGTAACGATATATATGAAGCTTACGCACCTCTCCACCAGAAGCCTTAGCCGCATGAAACTTACCTTTTTTAACTCTAGAATTTGGCGGTAATCTTAGTTCAGCCATATCATCCTCATATTCTTATAATTTTCTAATATACCCTTTTAACCGGAGGCACTGTATCAACTTCGTCAGTATTAGTCTCCAATATTACCGGTTTATAATCAATTTTCACACTAGCATCCTGGTCTAGCCATAACATAGTATGCTTCATCCATTTTTTATCATCACGATCAGCAAAATCTTCTCTAGCATGAGCGCCCCTGCTCTCTTGACGATTATGTGCAGCATGCATAGTCAGAACAGCCTGGTCTAGAAGGTTTCCTAGTTCTAGCGCCTCTACTAAATCACTGTTCCAAATCATCGAGCGATCACCAATCTTGATATCTTCATATTCTTTGCGAATTTCATCGATCATTTTCTGCCCCTCTGCCAAAGTTTCCTCTGTCCTGAATACTGCAGCGTGATTTTGCATTGCGCGTTGCATTTTTAAACGTAGCTCTGCAACAGAAACTTTACCTTTTGCGTTTCGAACTTTATCTAGTCTATCAACAAGTTTACTTATAGTATCTTCTTTTAAGCGCTTATGCGAAGCTTCTTTGTCGACAATTTTAGCAGCTCTTAGCGCAGCCGCTCTTCCAAATACCACTAAATCTAATAAAGAGTTTGATCCCAATCTGTTTGCTCCATGCACAGATACGCAGGCCGCTTCTCCAATGGCCATCAGACCTTTTACAACCTCTTGCTTACCATTTTTCAAAGTTATCACTTCTGTGTGATAATTTGTTGGAATACCACCCATATTATAGTGAACTGTAGGTAAAACAGGAATTGGCTCTTTGGTAACATCAACTCCTGCAAAAATCTTTGCTGTCTCAGAAATACCAGGTAATCTCTTCTCTAGAACCTCTGGAGGCAAGTGGTTAAGGTGTAAATATACATGATCCTTATGCTCACCAACTCCTCTTCCTTCTCTTATTTCCATTGTTATAGCGCGCGATACCACATCTCTTGAAGCAAGGTCCTTAGCAGACGGAGCATATCGTTCCATAAAACGCTCACCTTCGGAATTCACAAGATATCCACCCTCTCCTCTTGCCCCTTCAGTTATAAGGCAACCAGATCCATAAATCCCTGTTGGGTGGAACTGTACAAATTCCATATCCTGCATTGCAAGGCCAGCACGAACACACATGCCACCACCGTCTCCTGTGCATGTATGAGCAGATGTAGCAGAGAAATAGGCTCTTCCATAGCCACCAGTTGCAAGCACAACCTGATGCCCACGGAAAGCGTGCAAAGTTCCATCATCAAGATTCCAAGCCAAAATCCCCTTGCACTCTCCATCTTCCATAATTAAGTCGGTTGCAAAATATTCGACAAAAAACTGCGCTTTATGTTTAAGGGCTTGTTGATATAAAGTATGTAAGATAGCGTGGCCTGTCCTGTCAGCTGCTGCACAAGTTCGTTGAGCTGGCTTTCCTTTTCCATATTCAGTGGTCATCCCACCAAATGGACGTTGATAAATTTTCCCATCTTTATTCCGAGAAAATGGCACACCATAATGCTCTAGCTCAATAATGCTTTCTGCTGCATGCTTACACATATAAGCAATAGCATCTTGATCACCAAGCCAATCAGACCCCTTGACCGTATCATACATATGCCAGCGCCAATCATCTGCCCCCATATTACCAAGAGCAGCACTAATTCCACCTTGAGCTGCCACTGTATGACTCCTTGTTGGGAAAACTTTCGTTATACATGCGGTACTAAGGCCAGCTTCAGCCATTCCAAACGTTGCACGCAAGCCAGCACCACCAGCGCCAACTACAACAACGTCAAACTCATGATTAATTACATTATAAAGCTTAGACATAAAATACAAATTCCACTAATAAATTATTACTCACTCTGCTATACTTAGTTGCCCCTTAAAAAACAGATCATATACTAAGCATGCGAATTAAATATATACACCCTTTAGGTGCGAAAAACAGCTACCAAAAAAGATAACACTGTCACGATTGAAAAAACTTGCAACAACAAAATACTGGTTAATCTTGTAGCACGGCACGTAACATAATCTTCAACAACGACCTGCATCCCAAGAGCCGCATGATAAAAACCAGCCAATACAAACAAAGACAACATAATGTTGTTGCATGGTTTTCTTATAACCTCAATTAAAGAAGAGATCTCGCCCCCTCCCAACTCTCTAGCAAAAGAAAATAACCAAAGCGCTGTAAGAAGCATTATTATAGCGCTAAAACGTTGATGCCACCAATGCTTAGAGCCCGAACCGGCTGAACCTAGGTTTTTTGCAACGGCCAAATCTGATCGAAACTTATTTTTCATAACCACCCTATAGCTAATAAGACAAAAATAATTGTTAAAACAAACGAGCTTGCAACTGCTAGCCAACCTGACCAATTAACTGCGCAAATTGAAAACCCTCTTCCAGTATCCCACACGAGATGGCGAATACCAGTACAAAGATGATAGAAAAAACCATAAATAGCAAGAAACAGAAACGCCTTTACGAAGTAATTATCCAACATTTCTATATAATATGGATTAAAATTACTGAATGCCCATAATATAAACCACCAGCAAATAGCTGCCATAGCCACAAATAAACCAACACCGCTTAAACGATGACCAATTGATAAAACAGAACTAATCTGCAACTTATATATATCCAAATGTGGCGAAGTTGGACGCGCTCTTTTGGGCCTTTCTGAATTGCTAGACATAGAAATAATATTTTTAATTACGAACCTATGAGCATATTAATACCAATAATCAGCATTTGCAAGATTATCAGTTAGATAAGCAGCATTCTCCAAAAAAAAGAAAAATGGTTGTCATATAAATACTAATATTATAAGGTCAGACTCATGAACCAACTACTCAAAAAATCATTAATTAGCTTTTGTGACCTTGACCTTGTTCAAAAAATTATATTAACAATAATATTCGCTCTGTTCTTAAACCTGTTTTTAGAAAATTTTATATTTGCAAGCTCACTAGATACTTTGATACTTCGGTCAGTAGATGATTTAGCTTTTCAGTATGTCTTGAGAGATAAACATGAAAATATTATGCATTTGCAGATGGATAAATTATTTACAATGTATCATTATGGCTATGGGTGGCTCTTTTGGATTGTACATGTAGTACTAACATTCCCCTTTTATTTAATAAGTTTACTTGGATCGGATACTCTCTTAATTTCGGGAGCTAGGAATATATCTCTTATATCAATGATTGGGAGCTGCATATTTCTGTTTAAATCCATAAGAATATACACTAATGATAAATATATCCCCTATTTTGCAGTTTTATTATTTATCAGCTATCCATTTTTTGCTTTTAGTGCACTAAGCTTTAGAACCGTTGGGCAAAGTACATTTTTTTGCACCCTAACCTTTTATCTAATGATACGAAATAATGTCCTATCTAAAAATGATTTAAAACACATAGCCCTTAGTTTTGCTGCCTGCATTGGAACAAAAATAAGCACCCTGGTATTTGCTCCATTACTATGTATTTTTTTAATGGATAGATTTAAATTTAGAATAAATAAAGATAATTTTAAAAACGCACTCTTCTTTTTAAAATACTTCATTCCAGCAACCATATTTTTCTGTAATCCAAGCCTATTCATAGCTCCTTTTAAATGGTCATTATTTACATCTTATTTTGATATAATGACTTTTTACTTTAAGCAAGTACATAACAGCACTGTCGCTGAAAGAAATATATTGGCTAGCTTCCAAAATACATACTTTTTAAACTTTTTACATAAATACATATTAGCTACTTTAGCGGCCTTTTTCTTGGTAAAAATTCTACATGATCTAAAGACTAAGAAACAAAACAAATTTGACTTTCTATATATTTTTACATTCTTAACCTTTTCTTCAATATATCTTGTATACAGCATACAAATGGGAGACCTATATACCGCTATTTACTTTTTTAGCTTTTCTTTTTTACTTGTTTTTTCAATTGTGATACTAGAAAAGCTAGAAAAACGCCTAAGGATAATAGCATTAACTGCTTTAGTCGCAATAAACTCCACTCTCTTTATTGATCAAATCAAGCATCAGCATTTATCTTACTATGCTAAATATAATACCGAAGAGACTCAAACATTTCTTAAAGCTCACAAAGATTTACAAGAGCTTATTGATAGCAAGCAAAAGCATAATTTTTTAATTAGTAGTGACGCCCCTTTGATCTACTCTAGCTTTAGAAAAAATATTAATTCGACAATGATTTTTGATAATATTAGCACCTTTGAAGAATGGACAGGACACGACGAGTTTGATTATATTTTATTACAGAGAAACGATAAAATGTTTTCAAGCGATGAAACTTTTGATAAAAAATATTCTAATGCAAGCGATAGCTTAAAATCTACTTGGATAGACAGCAGGAAGTCTATTAAAAAACTTATGAATGATGGGCAGTATAGGAACTCTAAATATCAAATAGTATATGATAAATATGATTTAATTTTATTCAGACAAACCTCGTCTTGCGATAAATAACCCTGATATTAAGATTGAACTACCACATCTTAGCACCGCTGAACGCAGTTTTACATATCTATTCATTCTGGCCTTGATATTCCGGTTCACTGCCTGGAATATCTTAGAGAGCTAAAATGACAAGCTTTAAACTCTATTAAACCCTAGAACCGCAGAAGCTTATTGTATAAAATACATCTGAGGTTTTAAGGCAAATAGCTATTGTAAAATACAATATAAAGAAGCATGGTTACATTGGTAACACGACTCTAAATAAGGTTTTGCCATTTTCGCTATTAACCGATATCTGCCCACCATGCTCTTCTATAGCCGTCTTACACAAAGCAAGACCAACACCTCTGCCCTCCGCTTTAGATTCCGCATTAGAACCCATTTTGAATGGAGTGAAAATATCATGCTTTTCGTTCTTAGGAACTCCTATACCTTCGTCTTTTACAGTTATAATTACATTATCTTTTTGCTTCCTGACGGACACCTCAATCAGACCTTTCTTACTAAAATTGATTGCATTAATCACTAGATTATCCACTACTTGACGTATATAGTTTGGATCTATCATAATTAGCAATTCTGATTCTATTTCTAGCTTGAAGTTTATTAGCTTTCCTTGCAGATAAATTTTACGGCAACGTTTAACGCGCTCCTCAACCAAGTCTCCTAAATTAATAGTTTTTTTCTGTAGCTTGATTTTTGTAGCATTTAATGTGGCAAGATCCAGCATATTAAGAATCATTGTTGAAAGACGATTAGAGTTTTTATGAACCTCGTCAGATAGCATTTTTAACTGCGATTCATTATACTTACCAAGCCCTTCTGCAAGCATTTCTGAGAAATTCATTACGTTACCAACCGGTATACGCAATTCGTGATTCAGATTATTCAATATTCTCTGAGCCGTAGCACCTAGGCGCTCTATTTCTTTTGCCTGATCCTCGATTTTTTCTTCAAAATAAGTTACCTTTTCGTTCAAATCAACAATCTTATGCCCTCTTTCTTCTACCTCATGACCAAGGTCAGTCACCTTAAACTCTAATGTACCCACCTTGGCTTCGGTAGCTTCTACATATTCCTGTTTTGGCTTTAAGAAAGCTATTACTACGCCAACAACCATAAATATTATGTATAATATTTTCAGCTCATAAGAAATATCCTTAATTATCAACTCTGGCATAATGAAGGCTTTATATAGGGAAGAAACAACTACCATTCCAACAACAAGAACAGCCAGTGACCAACGCCAATCCATTATTGACACTATAAGCAACACGCTGACCATATATATTATCATTTGCATGTCGCCAAAATTACTAAGCAACACCATAAAGAAACCGAAGCATGCAAGCACATAGAAAATTGTGGCATTCCAGCAAATAGCAATAAAAGTTTTACCCTTCCATTTTGAGTCCCATACTGGATAACTTATCAACGATGCAGTAAAAAATAGTGTCGATATATAAGATACTTCGATTATCTCCTTATAGGCCACCCTAAGTTCAGTTGTTAGCGACGCCGCTGATATAAAAATAAGAACTATAATACTCACACCCAGCAATGCTATGACTCCTTCACTTTTAGGAGTTGTGCTTTTTAAAAAATTTATAAAATTAAAATGCTTGATTGAGTATATTAACTCCTCACGTTTTTTAATTTTTTCTTTTTTTAAGTCTTCAAGAATTGTTGGGTCTTTTATTCCAACCCAGCCGCCATTTTCATTGAAATAATAATGATACCCAAGCAAAACCACTAAATTAGAAATAATAGCAGGGATCAGGGCACCAATACCAGCCATGTGCTGAGAAATGTTCATTCCTTCCCAAATTACAACCATCACAAAACCAGCAATCATACCAGCTACCACAGAATTACCACTACTTCTAAAACCTAGTAATGTCATGATAAATGGTACGGTTACTATTGGCATATACATAGTACTAGTCCAAACTATTAATTCGAAAAAATTTCCGCCACGCAAAGCAAATAATATAGCTATAACACCAATAATAGCAGCACAAACACGAGTGCTTAATAGTTCATTTTGTATGAACTTTAAACGTAATGGCTGTCTTAGATCATGTATCAATAGAACTGCATTCGAATTAATTAAGGAATCGACTGTCGACATAATCATTGCCATAAGACCAGCTATTATAAGACCTTTAAAGCCATTTACCCATTGATATTCAACGACAATGAATTTTAAAAAATATCATCACCTTCAAGATTCGGATACTTAGATAATAGCAACATCGCTATCCAGCAAATAACTGCAGCTAAAAACGCCCCAACAAACGCAGCAATTACAAAAGAATGACGCACTTGCGTAACATCTTTTGCCATTGATATTCTTTGAAAAACAGCTGGTGCAAAAGCTGGGATTAAAAGCCATAAAAATAATGATGCAAAATAATATATTCTTTCATTAGCAAAGGAGAAAGACTCGCTAAAACTGAATTTAGGACTCATAGACAATACATCTATTACTGATTCATTGCCAAATTTCGCAAAAAGCATCAGACCAATGGATGGAATCACAATACCAAAGGTCAGAAATTGGATCACATCTGTGAAAGTCACTGCTTTAATACCACCAAGAGATGAGTATAGAGTTATTATAATACCTGAAATTATAATGCCATAAGAAACAGAAATACCTAATGCATATTCAAAAAGAAGCCCGGCTATTTGTAATTGAATAGCAATTACACCACTAACTCCTATAAAACCCGATATTGCAGTGATTACTCTAACTCTTTCCCCGTACAAACCTCCCATAGCTTCTGCAATAGAGATCTTTCCAAGGAATTCATGTAGGCGCGGAGCAAAAAATTGTCCAATAAAGACATAACTAAAAAAGTCAGCAACAAGAATGGACATAAAAATCAGTCCGTCTTTATAGGACTCAGTGACAATAGTTGCAAAAAATTCTCCACTAACCCAAAGAGCAACAATAGCGGCAACCAATGTTCCAGTATTAAAATCTCTATTCCCAACGGCATATTCTTTAATGTTCGTGACGCCGCGACTGGACCAAAGCCCCAGAGCTAGATTGATTATCAGAAAAGATAGAAAGATTATTACATTTAAATCAAAAGACATTGCGTATTAATTATTATATTTTAAAGTTATAATCATAATA
>JAQXDF010000059.1 GCA_029251475.1 Rickettsiaceae bacterium | reverse complement strand
ATTATTATTATTATTATTATCTAATTCATTTAGACCCTTCTTGATCTCATCTAGAAACAAATCCTCCTTTTTTTCATTTAGTCGAACCCTACTGTTGTTTACATTAAGCTCTGCCTTTTTCTGTGCAGCTAACGTCTTTTTATCGTCTGCTGCTGGCGGCGTAGTTGATTCTGCTGCCTGCGACGGAGTTTTTGACACAGAAATACCTAAATCTTTTCGATACTTCTGTAAGTCACTCTCTTTTTTCGTTACTCCTTTCTTGTCTTTTATAACATTTTGTTTAAGTTTCTTTTCAAGCTTTTGTTCGGCACTGTTTAATGACAGCCATGATTTTCTAGTGTAAATATCACTAAGTTTTGCCTCATTAATCTTTATATCGTTCTTTAATACAGCGATTTCTTTTAACTTTGGTGATATCAAAGCATCATTCAAAATGTTTAATTTTGCCGTATTATCACCTGGCGCACTAACCGTAAAACCCAAACGCTTTTTAGTCTCTCTCAGCCTTTTCACGCACCGATCCATAAATTGATTTGAGATCATTTTGATCAAGTTGTTTTTTCAATTCGCTTAATTCTTGCTTTGCTTGGTGTAATTTATTAGCTTGTTCCTTATTAGCAGCGCTAGCCCCTTTAAAGTCTTTTTTAGAATTATCTACGACCGTCCGTGAGCCAGTTTTAACTCTATGAAGTGTAGCTCTAGATTTCGCCAATTGTTTTTCAACCTCTATCTTTGCTTTCTCTGCTGCAAGAACTGAGTCTAATTGTTGCTTGAATTTATCTGCTAGATCCACATTATTACCGCTCGGAGTTGGTTCTGGCTCTGATGGCTGCTGCCCTGCACCTTGCTCTTGGTTCGGCACTGATAGCTGCTGCCCACCCATGTCTTTTCCTACAGACATAGAATCAGCTGATCTGCCCATGTCTTGTGAAAGATTAGCTCCCAGGCCTTGATTCCTGGCCACTTCTGTCATCATGGAATTATAGTTACCTTTGGTTACTGGCAGAGTATATTTTTTATCTCCAACTTCAATATAACCAATGGCATCTTGTCCTTCTCCTGCAAACTTAATAGGTTTCGGCGTGCTGACCTCTGTTAGCTTACCGCTTTCATCATAGTGCGCGGTAAAATATACGGCGCCATTTTTTGGCATGTTATTACCATCTGCATCTTGCAGCGCCATTGAAAGGTGCAGTGGGCCTTGCTTGCCTGGCTCAAGCTGCGTTTCAAACTTAATTTGTCTATATTGATTAATGCCGTCTGGTGCATTATTTCCGCCTTGTATAATGTTCTGCGTAAGATCGCAAACAGGCTGACCATCGCGCATTATAGTGGTAGTTCTGGAATTATTTTCTTCCTTCCATTCTAGGTTTTTAAACCTGTTAGGTAAATCTTTTTTGCCGAATTCCTGATGCACCGCTGCATAGCCCGCAGCTTCAATTTCGTATAATTTTTTTTGCAGTGTTGGATCATCTAGTGCGGCGTTAGCACGCTCCTTATTACCCTCGTCTTGCAAATATTGCGCTATGTCTTTAGGGCTAGAGTCTTGGCCCTTTAAACTTAGAGCTGTTGCTTGTGCCTCTTCGAGAGCCTCCTTTTTATCGGAATCCGCATTGTCTACCGAAGCTTTTAATTGCTCTACAATCGTATCTAATATTGCCGCATTTTGCTTTATTATGACATGATCACGAATCGCCTGGGTTATCGGGTCACTAGATAAGTCGGCAGACGATAAAGCTGACGGCGATCCCTGTTCTTGTCCCTGTCCTGGCACAGATCCTGATGGTGGATCTCCTGCTGCTCCCCTTCCTGTTGGCTCTGGTCCGATAGTAAAAAAATCAGCAGCTGGAGGTGTAGCTGGACCTCGACCTGGAGGTCGATCTTGATCTAACCTACGTTGTTCATCTAACTCATCTATCTTTGCATATAAATCCGAAGTAGTTGTACTTAACCTACCATTCTCTGAGTCATAATCTGAGTCACGATCATTTAAACCCGGGAAATCAACATCTGAGTCATAATCACTGGAATCTGAGTCACGACCACTTCTGGAAAAATTATTCCTGCCGCCTGGATTTATTATGCGCTTTCGACGAGGAATTTTACTCAACTCTTCAGCCAATTTATCGCGCTCAGGATCGTTATCAACACCAGCGGTATTTCCCTGTTGAAATTGAGTAGTTTCCCTATTTTCAGTTGTTTTTCCTGGATCTGATTGCATGCTTTCAGAACCATCTCTATCAGCAAAAGTCTTAGAATTATTAGCCCACTTCTCAAACTCTCTGTTATTTTCAGGTCTTGTATTATTGACATCTTTAGTTGGTTGAGCTGGAGCTGGACCTGGAGGTGTAGCTGTTCTAGCTTGAGCTTCTTGCTGTAGTGATGATAGGGATTGACTTATTTCCTTGAATTCATCAGGATCTAAAGATAGTGCTGTAGCCTTTACAGCAAATTCTTTTATCTGTGCCTCTGTTGGCGCTGTTGGCGCTGTTTCTCTTCCTATTTCATCCATTAATGCAGAGAGCACCCCTCAAGCTTATCAGTCCTATATAACGGCACCCTATCATTTAAATAGCCAAAATTAGCCGCAGCCTTCTGTGCAGCTTCTTTTCCCGTCTCAACACCTTGCTTTTCTTTTTTTGCTTTTAGATACGCTATATTTGTATCTACCACAGCTTCTGCTAATTCCGCTCTTTTATCATTAGCTAGTGTCTCTTGGTTTTTCCATTTAGACAGTGCTTCAGCCTTTTTTTCGTCATTACCATTGTACAAACCAGGAGCCAAATAAACCCCATAGCCTGTTTTTGCTTGTTGGAATTCCTTAGCTAGATCATCTATCGCTGTCTTTTCTGCTGGGGTGACTTGGGACTTCGGTCCTGCAGTTTCTTTTCTAAACTTATCTATTGATTCAAATACTTTTTCCCAACTTGGATTTGTCTTATCGCCTTCAGCCATCGCCCTACTATCCTCACAAAATATTTTATTCTATAATTATATTATGAATGCTAAATAATTAAAATTCACGTAATAATGAATATTACCCTTGTTAACTTGAGTTTTTTGCTTAAGAAAAAATAGAACTGTAGGAATTATGCTACTAAATTATGGAATTTATCCGAATAAATGGCTAACTGCGTCCTGATGAATCTCGTCGATTGTTTTACCGACCGCCTCAATGCTAAGGAATCTTCCTTTATCCCGCTTGGCTATGCTTTGAAAACGATCATATATCACTTGATGGAAAGCGACATTTTTGGCTTCAAACTTGTTGACATCACCTCTATCACCGGCCCTTTTTAGGCCGATTTCAGGCGGAACATCCATAAAAAAAGTCAAGTCTGGCATAAGGGCAACTTTACTCTTAGAATCAGTCATTAATTTGTCGTGTAGTTCATAGATGTCGTCCAGGCTAAGACCAGAATCTCCCGATTGATAGCAAGCGGTCGAATCGACAAAGCGATCGCAAATCACCCAGCTTCCAGATTGCAGAGCCGGTATAATTACTTTGTTGATATGCTCGTAGCGCGCTGCCATCACTAGCATTAACTCAGAAACCGGGAAGAGCTCGGAATATACCACCAAATCACGTATTTTCTCAGCCTCAATCGTTCCGCCAATCTCTCTAGTATGTATAGATTTTATATTGCGTGATAATAAATATTCGTGCAAAAGCTTACTTTGTGTAGATTTTCCACTCCCCTCTCCGCCTTCAAAAGTGATGAATTTGGGCTTGCTTGCATATATCATTCTTTAATCTCCATGTCTTATTTTAAATATTCTCCAGAATTCATTTCATTTAACCTAGAAATAGTACGAGCAAACTCCCCTATTCTTTTTCCCTCTGGGTAGATCTTATCTGGGGCAACATCAAATTTTGCAAATAATAGTATCTTATAAAAATATACATTATCAATAAAATTAATAAAGCGAGTAATGGTATTTTCCTCGTCGCCACTGATTGGCCGGACCGAATCTAGCACAATAATTTGAAACGAATCACAAATTGCCACATAGTCGTTATAGCTCATATCCCTTTCAAACAACTCTTCAAAATCAGTCAGTAGAATATTATGATAGGCCCGCTTAAATGATATAGATCTGCCAAATACTGGTATGTTTTTTTCAGACAAGCTTGCGCCGACCAATAGCTCAGACTTAATTTTTTCTAGCTTAGAGCTGCTAATGGAATCATCTGGATACAAAATCCTCTCTTTGATGCTAGATGATAGCTCAAAACGATAATCCTTCTCGGTGTCTAAATGCACTACCTCAAAATCATTTTGGATCATTTCAATAAATGGCAAAAAAGACTCGCGCTGCAGACCATCTAGATACAGATTTTCTGGCCTGGTATTCGTCGTCAAAAAGATAAAGACATTGTAAGTAGCTAGATAACGAAATAAACGCATTATGATCATTGCATCCGTAATATCCTTAATCTCAAACTCATCCATGCAAATCACTTGTACCCTACCGGCAATATCGGCCGCCAAACTCTCTATGACCTTATCCTGCGAACTAATTTGCAGCTTGTGTAATTTTTGATGAAGATCCCGCATAAATGCTTGATAGTGAATTATCTCCTTCGAAACAGAGACATCCTTATAAAACATTTGCATTAGCATTGTTTTACCTCTGCCTACACCGCCATGCATATATATGCCGCGTATTTTTCTTTCGGAGGCAAATACGTTCTTAATCCTAGCAATCAGTGTATGTGGCCCAATCGAACCAGCTAGAGCTTTGCAAACTTCGAACGCTTTTTTCTGCCTATTATCCAAAGTTATCGCTTTCATCTACGGCTTGCTTTTGGGCTTTGTATCAACGGAACTAATATATGCTAGAGGTTTAGAGCTTTTTAGAGACGCCACCTTGTCAGGAAGATCTAGATATGCAGCCATTGCTAAAAATAAATCTGGATATTGCATAGGATTGGCCATACTAGCTAGAATACCATAGTTAGCATCAGCTGAATTACGGGAACTAGCAACATACATTCTAGCTATTTCAAAACAAGGGTTGCTCAAGAAAGCAGCCTTTAATATTTTCAAAATATAAGCCGTGTTTTGAAGATTAATTGAAAGATCGACAAATAAGTTCAATGCCTCAAGATAATCAGGGCACAACTCAAGAGCAGATTCCAGATACCTTAAAGCATTCTCATCTGACCCTAGCTTCAACTGCGCTTTAGCTGCTTCGTAGTAATAAACAGCTATTTCAGACGAATGTTTCTGCAATAATTTGCTGTCAGCTCTTTTGATTTTCGATACAATAAATACCAATTTATGCCAAGCCTCTAGAGCTGCATAAATACGCAGCAACATTAGCATTAATTCCGTGTCAGTATCATCCTCATCAAAAGCCTTTACAGCATATTCTTCTGCCTGCTTGTAATGCTTATCCTGATATAAAATTTCAGATAATTTTTTAGCTGCATAAATGCTATAATACCTCTTTCCGATGAGGTTTTTTAGATGCTGAACTTTTTTCTCTGGCTTGCTTTCTGTCTCTGACTTAATTAGATTAATAGTTTCCTTATTATTTTCGTCTAAATCTGGAACTAATTTGCTCATTAAAGACAGAGCCTTATGATCGTTTCCCATAAACATCTGAGACACCACAATCAACAATTTACTATTCATTCTCAGCGCTTTTCTTTTTTGCCATCTACGTTTTAAACGATTTGGAATATCTAGTACCAGAAAAACTGTCTTCAAAAATATCATCAATGCTATCTGAATTGCGGCAAAAATAGCCACAAATACAAAAAATGTAGTTTGAACCTGATAGTCAAACACTGATAGCTGCATTAGCGAGTCATATTCACTTATGATGTTAAATCCTAGGTATAATAATAAAAATACCGTGCATATAATTAAAAATCTAATCATCTTTTACTCTCATCTACTTTAAGAAAGATATTCTGTAGTTCGGCAGAAAAAATATAATCAGTAAGTATATCTATCCTTGCTGTAATTTTTTCTCTCAATTTTTGCTGATCTTGCCAACTTGATGATCTCTTTTTTATAGTTATAAACTGATTGAACATCTTAGAATCAAATGGCCCTGTTGCATCACTTTCTAAATCTTTACTACTCAAATTCTTATTATACATCTCTAAAAGAGATATCACACTATCAACGCGAGACGGAAGTTGAACCTGCTTTAGCATTTGCAATTCAAAATCATACTCTTTATCAGACTGAAAATTACTAATTAGCTTACTAGCATTTGCAAGATATAACCTATATTCTCTAAGTTGGCGTTCATCTAATTGACTACTCTGCTTGCCTGCCTCAGCTCTTTCTTCATTGTCACCAGATTCTTGCTCTATAATTTTTTCATAAGGATCTAGAAGCAATTCTTCATCTTCCTTTTTTTGGGGTGCAAAGCTGAGCAATGAAGACTCGTCGTTTGCAGCATCTTCTGCTGACTGATTTTCAACCTCTGGCAAATCCTCTTGCTCTGACTCTTCTATTGCCTCAGCTGGCTCCTGATATGTTGCAGCCTTCTCTTGTTGCAACTGTTCGAACATATATACACCAATAGCGCCCAACAACAGGATCAACACTAACTTCTTTAGACGGCTATTTAACTTGTTTTTAGGCTTAACTTCTTGGTCACTTTTTGTCTGTTTACTCATTGTTTTTCCAAATAATCTAACATTAAATCCGCGCCCTGACACACTTGAACATTTCGAAAATGGCGCTTTACTACTTTCTCAACTTTTGAGCTTATAACAATAAGCATAGTATTTTCTAGATAATTCATCAAATTATTTTGTACTAATAATTTTATCAGGGTTTTTGCACAATTAGTTGAGTATATCAATATGTAATCAATACCATTTTTATAACGTGATAATTGCTCGCTAGACAGGGATTCTTTATATTTAACTGTATAAAATATTTTTCTCTCAATCTCCTCTGGCATGCTGACGGTAATATGATCGCTCGATAAATATATGGTACTATCATATATTTCCTTTGGAATATTTTGCTTTAACTCTTCGGCGCTACTGGCGCAAAACTGCACCTTATAACCTTTTGCCTCTAGAAGCTTCGCGGATTTCATACCAACTACCCAGGCATTTATATCGGAGAATAGCGAGTCACTCGCATCCATATTAATATTGCGATCTGGAAGATTTAGAGCCGCAAAATAGCTGGTGATAATTAGATTTTCATAGCCCCTTAACTCTGAAATATCGAAGGGCTGCAACGCATATTTAATTAAATTACATTCCAGCACATCATATCCAGACGCTTGAAGCTTGGTTTTAATTTCAGCATTGAGTAACTTTGATCTGGTTAACAACACTGATCTTATCATCTTTTCTTCTTCCTGTTGGCATATGGATTATCTGTTTTCATAAACTGGAATCTAATCGGCACACCCGGCATATCAAAATCTGCTCTTAATGCGTTCATTAAGAACTTCTTATATGACTCCGTTATACTATCTGGATCATTAGTGAAGAGTTTAAATGTTGGTGGCCTGATCTTAGTTTGCGTAATGTATTTTATACGAACCGGACGCCCTAACTTTTTCTGAATAGGCAAAGGATGGCGCTCAAGCGTAAAGCCTAACCAATCATTGAGCTTACTAGTTGGTATTTTCTTGTTCCATAACTTATAAATATCTAGACACTTATCCAGAACGTCAGTTGTACCAACATTATTTGTTGATGATAGATACACCACAGGAACGCCTTTCACCTGCGGCAAGTATTTAGCCATTTGATACTCAAACTCTTCTTCGTACTCTCTCTTTTTCCTAACCAAATCCCACTTGTTAACAGCAATCACTAGGCTTCGCCCCTGATCAATTACATAGTTTGCAATCGTCAAATCTTGGTGCTCTAAAGCAATGGTTGCATCGAGCATAAGAATTACCGTATTGGCAAATTTAATGCTTCCAATTGCATCGCCTGTAGATAGTTTTTCAAGGCTTTTGCTTACGTTTGAACGCTTACGCAATCCCGCAGTATCAATAATTTTTATATTCTGATCTTTATATAGCCATTCAATTTCTACTGATTCACGCGTAATACCAGCTTCAGGGCCGGTTAACATTCTGTCGTCACCAATTAATGCATTAATAAAAGTAGACTTACCCGCATTTGGACGCCCAGATATTACTATTTGCAAGCAATCCCCAGTGATAGGATCCGAAATTTCCTCTCCTTCTTCTGTGTTAATCTGTTCATCAATTGCATCATAAAGATCCGCCATTCCCTGGCCATGCTCTGCAGAAATAGGCACTGGAACACCAAACCCTATCTGATAATAGGCTTTATCGTGAATAAATTGCTTTTCGGATT
Source organism: Rickettsiaceae bacterium (assembly GCA_029251475.1). Lineage (GTDB taxonomy): Bacteria > Pseudomonadota > Alphaproteobacteria > Rickettsiales > Rickettsiaceae > Megaera_A. The sequence goes on along the minus strand of JAQXDF010000059.1, from coordinate 451 downwards.
TATTTGCAATCATTATATATTTTTTAGCATGCTTACGGATAAACTCTGCAAAAAATTTATCCTCAGGTGTGATTCCCGCCTCATTATCAACGACCAAACAAACTAAATCTGCTTCTGATATTGAAATCATAGTTTGTTGCATCATGCGATATTCAAGCTTTCCTTCTGGAGCTTCTTCCATACCTGGAGTATCAACTACTGTAAACTCCATGGGGCCAAGCCTTGCTTCAGAATATTTTCTGTCCCTAGTAACACCAGGAAGATCGTGAACTATAGCTTTTTTCCTGGTGCTTAACCTATTAAATAAAGTAGATTTACCAACATTTGGCCTTCCCACCAATGCAACAATTTTTCTTTTTATGTTCATTAAAATAATGTATCTATTTTTTTATTACATGTATTATTAGCACGTATTGCGTAAGATATAAATATAAATATAAATAAATATTCC
>JAQXDF010000028.1 GCA_029251475.1 Rickettsiaceae bacterium | reverse complement strand
TGCTGCAAATAAAACAACATTGCCGCGATAATCTCACGAACAGAAAAGAACAAAATCGAATTGTTCAATCGAAAATTAAGTGCAAAATTGTGAATTTAATAATTGCTGCCTAGAATTTCGCTATAAGAAATCTCAGCTTTTGGATACGCCATGCAACAACGCCGCATTGACCCGGAATCTAGGGAATAGGGCAGACAGACCCTGAATCTAGTTCAGGGTGACGGGCAGGGGTGGACAATGGAGTTCAGGGTGACGGGATTTTAGTCTTTCCGGGCTTGATCCGGAATCTAGGGAAGAGAGCAGATAGACCCTGAATCTAGTTCAGGGTGACCATGTGCGTTGTTCGGGGTGACGGGTGTGTAGTAGATCCGGAATCTAGTGTTCTATCAGCGTCTTAATACCGATAGGATATTGCAGAAATCATCCTCGATTTTTTTGAATTCTACATTTTCAATACCCCTTTTAGGGATGATGATTAAAGCCTTGTGCGATGTGTCAATTGATGTGTCATTAACCATATTACGTACTAAGTGCCGTATGCGGCGTTTGATTTTGTTACGAATAACAGCTTTTTTTGAGAGCTTTTTGCTCACCTTCATTCCAAAAAAAAGAGGATTTGATTCGGGCGACGGAATATGAGTGAAGTCGCTAGCTAGGACGACAAGGAAGTAAGCGCCATATCTTTTTGAACCATGCTTGCTGACTATATCAAATTCCTTGGCGTTCTTGAGTGAAATAATAGCATTTTTATTAGGGTTTTTAGTCATTAGGGATGATAACTTTTTTTGAACGAAAATGACTATCCAGATCTTCTATTGGTAGATCGTAATATTCTTCCATATAAAATTCATTATTTACGGAGTTCTTTCTGTTTTCAACTATATTGATAGCTTTGCGTTCGGATTTGTAAACATATTTTCCAAGCTTAAATGATATAATACCATCATTTTTATCTTCTATATGAGCAATTATATATCCCTTGTCCGACGCTGAGTCTAGAATTAAAAAGTTGCCCTTCTCGCATTTATAAAGGTCATTATGAATGGAGTAATTTTTAATTTCAGGAGGCCTTTCAGGAGAAAAATAATTGATAGCTTGAATCACTGCTATAAAAAATAATATAATAAACCAGCCAATATAACTGGTTTTTGGCGTCTTGAAGCTTTCTTCTCGAATATATCCTGGTAATGAGTCTAGAGTAAATCCACTAAGAGTGGCTTCACAGTTTGGGCAGGTTAAACAAAAAACCTTTTTGTAGGGGAGTAACGGAAAGAACCAAATATGCTTGTAAGTTTGTATCCCGTGTAGAACCAATTGACCGTGAGAACAGTTGCTGCAGTTTTTATAGATCGCAAATTGTTCTTTTAATGCTGTACTGGAAGTTCCCCAAAGGATCATATGCTACCTAGGTAAAAACTAAGCTGTTAGTTTTTTTCTTCCTTTAGCTCTACGGTTTCTTAGGATTGTTCTGCCGCCAACAGTTGCCATTCTGGCTCTGAATCCATGTCTTCTTTTTCTGACTATATTACTAGGTTGAAAGGTACGTTTCATAGCTACAAATCTATTTTATATTTATCAATGGCATAATTTTATTCAAAACGACCATAATTGTCAATGAAATTATTGATTTTGTGTCAAGCAAGAGGAAAATAAAAAAAAGGACCAGATGCTTTTGGTAAAAGCTCTGATCCTTGAAACGTGATTTTAGAGTCGTGGGTAAGAAGATAGAGGGTTTTTATCTACCTTGTCTACCGTTTCCACCTCTGATTTTTGCCATTGGATTTTGTTGAGTGGTCTTAATCTCTTGTACGTGTTTTCCAGGAGTTGTTTCTTTAGAGGTTGTTTTCACTGTTGAAGAGGTCTCTGTAAAAGCCCCTAAAGGGTTTTTATCGCTTTTAATGTCTTCAAGTAATTGTTTTGTTTTTATAGCTGATTTCTGATTTTTGCCTTTAGATCCTTCTTGAGATTTTTTTAATTCGTCTGCTCTTGCAGAGGCATTAGCGGCTTTTTCAGCAGCAGCTTTTTCAAGGAGATCTTGAGTAAGTTTTTCATTAGGTTTTTGCGTAGTGACACTCCAAGGGTCAGTTTCAGCAAGTTCAGCTTTCACAGCATCATTTTCTTTTTCTCTAGTTTCGTTAAAGATGCTTTTCGCTTGACTAGTAAACTCTTTTTCAGCTTCTTGAATTGCAGCTTTTTCAGCTTCCGCGGCTTTTTCAGCAGCAGCTTTTTTTTGAGCCCATTCTTGGGCCTTATTCTCATCGAACAAATCGTGCATTGCTTGGCCATCGGCAGCAGCTTTCTTAGCAGCTTCTTTAGCAGTAGCTTTTTCAGCTTCCGCGGCTTTCTCGGCAGCAGCTTCAGGGATTTTATTAAGAACATCTTTCGTGTTCTCCTTGTGTTTATTCTTAGCTTCTTGAATTGCAGCATTCTCTCTTTGTGCCTTAGCTCCTGTCAATTCATCAAGGAAATTAGCTATAGCATTATAGATTCTTGTAAATAAGCCTGGTTTTGGTTGGGGCTTTGGGCCCTCGTTGTTTTGGAACTCTTCATTGTATCCTGCCATAATAGTCTACTCCATATTCAATTAGTTTATTACCTAGAAGACCTTCATAGTGCTAAAGGGCTTACATATAAACGATAACATTAACAAATTAATAAACAATTAAAAAACAACCTTGTCTAGGTGGTGATCCTATTATTGTATTTTATGTCACATATTTGTAGCAGTGTTTGCTGGCATATTCGTCATTAATTATGTATGCTAAATGCAGGAGAGGGGGCTTAATATCACTAAGCTATTTTATAACTTAATCGAATATAGGGATTATGCTACTAATTATTTTATTTACTATATTAACTGCAACTATGTTGTTGATTGGGGTGGTTTCAATGGGAGTTGGCAGGGAGTTTAATAAAAAACATGCGACAAAATTAATGTTCCTAAGAGTTTTTTTTCAAGCCTCAACTATCATCACTCTTCTGTTGCTGTATACGGGTAATATATAAATTAATTTCTTTAATGCTGCGCACATCTTGTGTGATGCTTTTGCTACTAGTAAATAAAGTTAATTTGTTTAAGCCTAGGTAAGTTTACCTCTAAACTAGTTTAATGTAATATAATTTAGTTATTGCAAACAAAGACTAGGTAATTATGGCTACAAAATCAAATGCTAATATATGGCAAGAGTATATTTCACCACTTAAACAAGCGGCCAATGAGCACGAAGAGTCTACTTGGAAATCTGAATATCTTGCCTGCCTAGAAAAATTTGAGAAGGCAATGGAAAGGCAGGAAAAAGATGTCTTTAATCCCAATGTGCACTACCGCCATGTGGTCAATAAAAATACACTTGAAATTCTTAAATTTGTTGATGAAATACGCGGCCATGCTTTGAAAAGTCTGAATATGCAGCGCAAAAACATGGTAGATGATATGTTGTCGCATCATCAATTAGAAGCAGATAAACAAAAAATAGATTTACTTGAAAAAGAGATGAAGGCGTTGGATGGTTTGGCAAATCAAGCGCTAAAAAGAATTCCATATAGACAGAAAAGTTTTATAGATGGGATGACAGAGGCGTTTAATAAAGCGATTAGTATGATATACAGCCCTCCAAAAGGAGAGGAGTATTATGCGCATAAAAACAATGAAGTTGTTTTAGATAAAATTGATAATTTAAGAAGAGAAATAAGAGGACTATGGAAACCACCTAGCTCTGAACTTTCAAAAAAATTCTCCAATTTATTAAAGAAGACATCTGATGAAAAGGTAACAAAAGAATTATTGAGAAGCGAAGGCTTTAAGAAAAAAGTTGAGGATCTTAGAAAGGATACTGACAAAGGCCCTGAATATACTAAGTGTGTAAAACAATTGGGTTTTTTAGTGAATAACACGGCGGGAATAACTGATACAAAGGCATTTTATAAGCTAGTATCTGACATAAACACTATGAACAAAGTGATTGGGGAGAACCAGCGTGCTGCTATGGATGAAGATACTTTCACTAAATTAAAATCATTGAAGAATAATCCCTTAGGTTTATCCAAGGAGCAAAAGAACAAAGACATTCTTGCTATTAAAGCAACAAGAGAGAAGTGGAAAGGTAAGATAACAGCTAATGAGAAGAATGTTGATGAATTAATTAAGTATTGTATTGATTTTGTAAAACCGCATATAGCAAAAGAGAGTCGAAGATCGCTAAAACCATTGGGTAGACCTCGTAGTGCACAATCTCATGTGCAAAGAGTTGTAGAAGCAAAAAATAACATAGGAAATGGCAGACAACAAGGTGGTTAAGTTATAAGATATAATTATAGAGTGCCTAGATATTATGGTGAGACCGGAAGGATTCGAACCTCCGACCTAGTGATTAGGAATCACTCGCTCTATCCTGCTGAGCTACGGCCCCATTATTATGATATTTATGCAGATCCTTTGTCCATGTCAATTGTTTTGTTGAGAAAAGAGAAAGCATGAAATTAATATATAGATAAAATAGAGGTAGATATGGAAGATAATAGTAAAAATACTTTGAACGAGGCTGTTGCAAAAGGAGACTTGCAGGCTGTAAAAGAAATAATTTCAAGCTATAATGAAAGTATAATAGATTGCGTAGAGAATGCAAAACTTATCAATACAAATTGGTGGATTGACACTCAAGAATTGAGTGCAAAATCTAGGGACACTGAGATAAAAGAGTTTCTGGGTACAGATAGATTAGCCGTTTTTAATGCATCATTAAAGGAATTATTTGAAAAGAAGGGGCTAGGTCCAGTAAAAGAGTTGGTGAGTATCTATCAAGGAAAGGTATCTTCACAGGATATGCAGTATAAAGTTGTGAAGGCCTTGGGAGACGCCATGCGGAGCTATAATGCTGGAGATATTTCAGAAGCTTTAAAAAAAATCATAATAAAAGGCGGTGAGGATTTTGGTCTAGAAAAAGTAGCCGCAGGCGTTGTATATGAAGAATTAAATAAGATTGATAAGGCAGTAAATAAAAACTACGCTGTGAAAAGTTTAAAAAATGCCCAGTCCTTTTTGGGCAATAAAATTGATCTTATGAATGAAGCCCTTACTGTAGCTATAGAAAAAAGTAATTCTAAGGTGGTACAATCATTAGTAGAAAACGGAGCGAATATTAATTTACCAAATAAAAATGGGAAGACCCCATTATTAGTCGCTATAGAAAAAAAAGATGTAGAAATGACAAAGCTTCTGATTAAAAATGGAGCTGATGTTGACAAAGAAAAGGCTGGTTTTGCTAAGGATAACAAGGGCATAGAAAATGATTTTTTACAAAAAGTTATGAAAACAGAAAAATCATTAATGTCACAAGGGATAAACAAGGTAGCAATGACTTCAATAGCAATAGCCGCAGGGCTTAGGAAGGCTCTAATAAAAAATAATAGTCTTGCTATAGGAAATGCATCTGGCCCTACAGAGCCCCCTCACAATGAGAAAAAAAGTAAAAGTGCGGGGCGAAGTGGAATGTAATATTATTTTTTCCGGTTCTTTTTGCAGAGAAAAAATAGGTATAAAGTATCACGGAGTTTGTTAATCTTGTAGTAAGATCATGGGTTTTTCTACCGTTTTAATAAAATTATGTGTTACGATAAATCTCATATCAAGATAATAATCAGGAAGCAAATGCATATTTTAAAGAGTTTGTTGTTTATTTTAGTATTCAGCATAGCAAAGCCAGCTTATGCAGAAGCTGAAATTAGTACGTTTGGTTCTGTAGAAGAAATAAATGCTAGTTTATTTAAGTCTTTGGATGATAGAGATGCTTCAAGGGTTCTTATTATTATGCCTTTGGAAAATTTTATACTAAAGCCCATAGATCCAGAATTAAATATTAAAGATGACAGGTTTTTATCAATTACCTCAAAGCTTGATTCACAAATAAAATTATCAAAGAAGGATTATTTAACCGAGCTAAAATTGACGGAATATAAGCAAGAATTATCTGATCCTAAAATAATAGATTTTTTTCATAATATCCAAAAGCGCAATGCTCCGTTTTTGGTGGTGACTCGGAATTTCTCTGGTAGTTTTAATAATATTCCATATCTTGAAGCCTGGACATGGGGATCTTTGTTTGAAAGGGGTTTAGATCTTTCAAAAAGCCCGCTAGGTTCAAAGCAAATTATATTTAATGAAAAAAATCATAAGATAAACGGTACATATCCTACTTTATATCGTGGTTTATTATCTTGTAATTTTAAGGACGGATTTAACTCATCACAGTCACTTATAGCTAAATTATTGGCTATAAATTTAAAATGGATTCCAGATGTTGTTTATATTATAGATCCAAATGAAGGCTATATAAGATCTATGGATGGTCAATTGAAGATAATTAAAAATGATATTCAAATAAAAGGGTTTGTTTATGCACCAGAAGAGGCGATGTTAGATCAAGTATCTCCGGAGAGGTTTTTGAAATTTTGGCAAGGCATGATAAAAAAACTGAATGCAGTCACAAGAAAAGAGTTAAAGAGTAAAGAGAACCCATATGAACAATAAGTTTAGGTATTTAACGTGTGTTTTAATTATTGCAATAGCTAACATTGCTCAAGCTAAAATTATACCAACTTACTCTGTGCAAGCTACTACAATGCAAGAAATGAGTGCGTGGGTAGACAAGGATACCATTGTGTTTATTGATATAGATGATGTTTTAATGATTCCAAAATCATTGATGTTTTCTAAGAACTCAAATCCATACGGTTCTTTTGTAAAGAATATGGTGGCACGTGGAAAGAAAATAAATCACTATAATGTTAGCGTAGCAAAATGGTATCAACAGCGTCAGGTCAAGCTCGTAGAAAAAGAATGGCCCGATTATATCAAAGAACTACAAGCCAAAGGTGCTCTGGTATATGGAGTATGTAAAATGCCATTGCAATTGGTGAATATTGAAGAAAAGCGTTATTTTGAAGCGACGGAGTTAGGGCTTCTTTTTAACAATAAAATTAATAACCAAGGAATTTTTAAAATAAAAAAAGAGAATGAATGGTTTTCTTCTTTCAACAAGGGGATAATTTTTACGGGTCCATATAGTAGATCAAATACAATATTTGATTTTTTGAAGCTTATAAAAAAATTGCCAAAGAAGGCTTTATTTATTTCTAGTATTGAAGATGATCTTAAAAGGTTAAATAAGAAGCTAAGAGTATTTGATATGGATTACTTTAACGTCCAATATTTGGGTGCTCGAAACTTGCCAGGCTCGCCAGATCCAGAGATAGTTAAGTTCCAGCAGAAGGTGCTGCTAAATAATGGAATATGGATGGAAGATGATGTAGCGAAAGATGCTCTAGATAAGCATAAAGCAGAGCAGTCAACAGGAGCTATAAAATAAGATGTTCCAGCGTTTTTTGAGAAATTTCTTCGCTAAGATTTTTTACCCCACAAATAGAACGGATTGGTATAAAGCAAAGAAATATAAAGGGCAAGATGAAGAGTCCATCTTTTCAGATTTTGTTGCGACTCAGCGCCAAAAAGGAGCTAGGTTTTATAGCGACTTTCAGTCTCTGCAGTTGAATCGCCAATATATTATTTCAGGCAATGATCGCCTGGACTCAGTTCTGATAATGCCAAATCAAGAGGTGTCCCTTGGTAAGCGGGGAGCTGGTTTCTATTTTGTGTTCTTTCAAGGCAGGGAAGAGTATTATGAATGCAGGTTTAGAGATATGGCTAGGCAGGCTAGAGCAACTGGGGCTGCGGTGTTAGGGTTTAATCATAAGGGCTTTAAGTCCAGCACCGGCAAAACCCTCTGCCTATCAGATATGGTTGATGATGGTATTGCTGTAGTGGAATTCTTGTTGCAGCGAGGAGTTCCTTATGAGAAAATAATTGTCCAAGGCAATTCTCTTGGTGCAGGCGTGCAAGAAATGGTCTCAGAACATTATAGAGCGATCAGGGGGAGGCCGCTTCGTCAGATTAATAGTAATTCCTTTAAAAGCTTGGCAGCAGTGTTTGCTCATCATTATAAGACTCCATTTTTAGAGAAGATATTGGGTAAAATTTTGAAATATTCCGGTTGGGAAATAACAGCTGGAGCAGATTTTTATACTCTCGGACCATATCGTTGTCATTTGCGACGTTTCGGTGATGGCATTATCGTTGAAGGTGCAGAATATCATAGCATGATTGATTTTCATAAAAACTATGAGCTTTGCATCGAGGATTATAAAGAAACTTACAGGTGGCTATATGAGCATAGCCAAATCACTTATAAGGGTAGCAGCAAAAAAGACCCCCATATAGCTGCCCTTCATCATTTTCAAGTTAAATCAAAAGATTCAGGAAAGTATATTTCGGTGTATGAGGTAATAAATGTTTATCTTGAGTATTGTGCAAAAAATCCTACTGACTGAGAGATAAAAAATATTCGATAAAATTCTTCCTAGCGCCCGGTGGTGGGTTGTTTATAAAGATATAGCGCTCTAAAAAATACGAAGTCAGGCGCAGCGCATAATGTGCCTCTTGTTTATTTGCTCGAGCGTCGCTAAGCAGAAAAGAGGGAAGTTTAAGTAGTTTGTCGGCATAAGAGTCGCCAGCTTTTTTGGAGACTGCTCTCCCAGATTTTGGAGATACATAGTATAAATCATCGCTAGAATTTGTGACGGCACAATGGTCTAGTTGCAGTTTATATCCAGATTCTGCTAGGATCTCTAATTCTAAATTTATATATTTTTCAAAAGAAAAACTATGCTTAAAGCTTTCAACGAAATGCATAAGGATTGGGAATAAATTATTATGTTCTTCGCGTTCGCAGAAAGACATTTTCAGCAAACTGACTATAGAATTAAATGCATATAGTTTGGTTTTATCCATAATAATATGGGAGTTATAGGACTTGATTAGTTCAGCTTTAACAGAGCCAATATGTTCATGTAAACGAGCGCTCCAGAAAAAATCTATAAGATTTCCTTCAACTAAATTATCTCCTGTTTTTTTGTTATATTGGTTTAGTACACCTGAATATATCCCGTGCTCTTCTGTGAATACAGTGATGATAGAACTGCGCTCTTTGAGAGGTTTCTTTGAGATTATTATGCCTTGATCACGGAAATTCATGTTGCTCTAAGAAATCATATTATAAATCAGAATTCTATTATAATGCGCGCGCAAAAACAATGATATAAATAAGTTAACTACAAGAAAATGCTGATACTAGGTGTATTTCACTAATGGACGCTTAGAGTAGACGATTTAAGATTAAATAATGACATTATTTAATATGATTGATATAGTGTCGACAGAACTTTAATTCTATCAAATGCAAGCAATAGATATATAATAAATAGAGATGACAAAATGAAAACATGCGAAAATTTACAAGAATTTCTAAACTTTTCACTAGAGGAAAGAGCTGAAATAACTGAGCTTAGGCATAATACTTACCATATATTAAGTAAAGGAGCTAGGCTACTTGCAGAGGCTCTAAAAACAAACAACACTCTAACCTCGCTTTTTATTTATAATAGCCAAATAGGCGATGAAGGTGCAGAAGCATTGGCAGAGGCTCTCAAAACAAACAGCACTCTAACCAAGCTTGATCTTAGTTATAACAACATGGGCTATGAAGACGCAAAGGCATTTGCAGAGGCTCTAGAAACAAACAAGACTCTAACCTCTCTTAGGATTGGTATGAGCGATATAGGCGATAAAGGTGCCGAGGCATTAGCAAATGCTCTGCAAATAAACAACACTCTAACCTCGCTTATTCTTCCTGTAACACTTATAGGCACTAAAGGTGCTGCGCTACTTGCAGAGTCTCTGAAAACAAACACCACCCTAATCGCGCTTAATCTATATGGTAACAATATAGGCGATAAAGGTGCTGGGCTATTTGCAGCGGCCCTTAAAGAAAACAGCACTATAACCTTGCTTAATCTTGATGGTGGCGCTATAGGCTTTAACCTTAATATAGACTTAGACAAACATATTGATCTCAACAAGTTAATTCAATACGCTGTTGTAGAAAAGCTTAAGCAAATTGCTCAGGGCGGGGGTATTGAAGATATTGACATTAGAGAGATTCCAAATATTAAACATACTAAGTTTTTAACGGACCACATAATCAATCCGCTTGAGAGATATGCAGAAAATAAAGCATACTTTAAGCAAATGTTACAACAATATGACCTAGGTTCTTATATCGAAACATTAGATGCAAAGGTAACTATTCATCAAGATTTAGTAGGTTTTGCTAGAGCTACGCCTTTGCTAAAGACTAAAAATATCTTTATTGAGGATTCAGAAGGCAGTATTGTTGAAATAAAATATAGCAACTTACAGTCATATCAAGCGCTGGGAAAAATCGGTAGCTATTTAACTGCAGAAGATGCCAGGGTTTTGAAGGAAGCTTTTTCTGCTCCTGAAAAAGACTCTGACAAAGCATTAAGTGAAGATAGCCTAATGGACAGGCCACTAGATGGCTCAGGCGGTGGCGGCATAACCATAGCCGAAATGGCAGAACAAGCTGAGGAATACGAGACTGATGCTAGAAAAATAACAGAGGATCTAAAAACAAATTGTACTCTAACATGTATTAATATCATGCATAACAACACAAGAGCTACTGAAGAGGCAAGCGAAGTTATTGGTGATGCTGTAGCAGACCACTAAAAAATCCTGCCTCATTAAATACGGAGTTGCTAGACCATCAAGGCTCTAGCAGCTCCCAAGGAATCTACATACAAATTTCTGCAAGAAAACTAATAGAATTAGCTATGTCTGATTAATGGACGTTTGGAAATAACATAAAATACCATGAACACCAGTAAGTTTGACATTGTTCCAACAAAAACTCCCTTCAAGTTATAATCAGTGGCGAAAAATTGCTCCCATACTAAAAAAGTTATAAGGCCAGATGCACATGACATGATTAGGCCCTTTTTACTGATTACAATATTAAATAAAGCCAATACTAATGGAGTGATGATTACTGGTCCCCAAAATCCAGCAATAAAGATCACTAGATTTACTACCTTAGTAAACTTTAAAGATATGATTATGGCTAAACTACCAATCAACACATTGATAATACGCGCTACCATCAACATGCGCTCGGGGCTCTGAATTGAGAATAATGGGCGCAGAAAATCTTTTACCAGAGTGATGGTCGTGATGTTTAAATCTGAGTCAGCTGTGGACATCACTGCAGCTAGCAGCCCCACAACAACAAGACCTTGTATGCCAACAGGTATTAGGTGGTCTATTAAATGTGGTAGAGCTAGGCTAGCTTTTACATCAGGATATTCTACAAACGCAATTAGGCCATTTAAAGTTATAAATACAATGAATAAAGCATATATGATCGACTTGATATATATTGCATTACTAGTAGCTGCGCTATCTTTGTTAATTAAAGCTCTTTGAATGAAAGTAGGGAATAAGTTCATGACGGCAAATCCTAATGTAGCAACAATGGTGGTTGTCACTAGGTCAGGGCTTGCTGAGAACGAGAACTTTTCGGACGGGATAGAGTTTATAAAATTTTCTAAGCCAATTTGATAAAACCCAAAAATAGAAATAGCTGGTATTGCGACTATTATAGCAAAAAATTGTAGTTGATTAGCAAATAATACAGATCTCATACCTCCAATCGTTGTATAGGCAACAATAATTCCATAGCTTAGAACAACTCCCCATAAGTAATCTATTTGCAATATATATTCAAATATACGCCCGCTTACGCTAATTTGTGCAGCTACTAAACCAATGGATACCAAAATCGCGGCCATACCAGCAATATATCTGCCAGTATTGCCATAATATACATGCATGATATCACCAACGCTTTCGGCTCCATGGTGCTTGCTTAGTCTGGGCACAACATAGAAAGCAATCAATATGTCTACGGGGATAGCAAATAGAAGGCCATAGCTATAGGCAATATTATCAGCAAAGGCTTTTTCTGATATGCCAAAGGTAGTTCCGCCTCCAATCGTGGATACAAATATGGTTGCAACAAGCATTAATTTGCTTTTGCTGACTTTATCATCAAGTTTGGAGAATTTATTAAAGCCTTCAAGTTTAGACTTTTGTCTTATGCCTATAATCAGCAGAGCAACTAGATATATAACAACAATGGTAATATCGATCATGAAAGTCTCTTTAGTTTATTATCAGATAATTTTTTTAAATATATTATCAGTATCAATGAGGGAATGGTGGCCAATGTAGTAAATGCATAAAAAATAGTCCAGCCAAAATTAGCTACTATATAACCAGAAATTGCAGGCAGTATAGAACGAGACACCCCCATCATAGAGGATAAAAATGAGTATTGGGTGGCTCGGAACTTTCCGTGGCAAAGATAGGAGATAAAAGCTATGTATGCTGCCATGCTCATTCCTCCGCTTATACTCTCAAAACCTATGACTATAAACAACAAATATAAGTTATTGCCATAAATTTCTTGTACAATAAATAGAATATGGGCAATAGCATGTATCGCCCCAAATATGAACAAGCTATCATGTATATTCTTTGTTTTCATGATATGGCTAGCTATTAATCCTCCAACCATTGCAGCAGTTACGCCAAATAGCTTACCAGCAGTAGAGATCTCGAATTCATTATACCCTATGTGTAGTAAAAAGGGGTTGATCATTGTGACAATAAAATTATCAGGCAATCTATATAAGATTAAGAAGCTTATGACCAAAATGATATATTTTGTGCTGCCTATGGGCTTTATTATTTTAAAGAATAAATCTTTTAATTGATGTGTTTTTTTGAACGTATAAAGTGCGTCTGTTTTTTTATATGGCTGGTAGGGAGAGATTAAATCCTTAGAAAATAATATTAGGGATATAGGGAACGCAAGTATAACAAGACTAAACAGTTTATAGACTGAATCCCAGTCGATATATTGCGATATATAAATAGCCCCAGAGCCAGATATCAGCATACCCATCCGATAGCCAAAAATATACATTCCTGAGATTTCCCCTTGTTGGTCTTTATCCACTAATTCGGTCCTTAATGCCCCTAGTATAGTGTCTTGAGCGGATGCAAAAAAAGAGATGATTAGGCCGCACATAGCAATCATAAACAAGTTTTCTGAAGGGGAAAATAAGCTCATCAAATAAACGCTAAAGGCAAGGCATGATTGTATTAGTAGCAGCCAGGACACACGCTGGCCAAACAGGTTATTCAATGTATGAATTTTTTTAGTATCAAATATAGGTGACCAGAGAAAATTGATGGCATAGGGCAAAGAAATTAAGGCGAAAATGCCAATTGTTTTTATGTTAACCCCTTCTTTGGAGAGCCAGAAATTCAAGGTGTTGCTACTAATCATCAAAGTGAAGCCACTCATAACTCCAAAAAGCCAGATGATAAAAAATATCCTTTTAGTAAGCATTTCCCTCCTATCAAGAAACTCTATTTGTTCTTGTTATACAGCGGATTAGTATCTACTTTAAAGTATAAATAGTCAATAAGAATGAACTTAAGCAATTGAAAGAAAACTCGTGATTATAGACTTTGTAGTTGAAAAAAATTATAAAATGTATAGCTTTTAATTAGCGGTTTTGTACTTTTGATAAGAAATAAAATAAATGGCGTAATTTGATGCATATAATATCTCAAAGGGTTAATACAATAAAGGATTTAAGTCGTGTTGACTATACGCATGGGATAGAAATAGATATCCGCTATCATGATGATGATTTAATATTATATCACGACCCTTTTCATACAAAGGATGATTCCCCTGAGAAATTTGAGGATTTATTAGCTGAGTATGTGAAAAATCATACTGGTACTATAATTTTGAATATTAAAACGGAAGGAGTAGAATCAAGATGTATTAGCTTGATGAATAAATATAATTATACAAATTGGTTTTTCTTGGATTTATCAATGCCATATTTTGTTATTTATTCAAACAAAGCTGCATCAAAAGAAATTGCAGGGTTTACTCCAGATAATCTTGCTGTCAGATTCTCTGAATTCGAACCCATAGAATACGCTTTATCATTTGAGGGAAAAGTGAGATGGGTATGGGTTGATTGCTTTACAAAAATGCCGTTGACGCAGGATAATGCTCGTAAATTAAAAGATGCGAACTTTAAATTATGCTTAGTAGCTCCAGAATTACAAAAACATGATATAGATAGAGCCGTTGAGTTTCAAAAAATTCTTCAAAATAATAATATAAAATTAGATGCAGTTTGCACAAAAAAGCCTGAATTATGGAAAACAAAATAAAATTCCCAAAAATCAATTTAGCAAATGTAAAAGCTGTATTGATGGACCTAGACAATACTTTATATCACTATAATAGCTGCCATGAGCTAGCTATTCAAGAATGCTACGCTTCCTATAATAGAGATATAAGTCCAAATATATCCTTTGCTGAGTTTTCTAATATTTACCGCAAAAACAGAGATTTGGTCACTAAAAGACTATCTCCCCAAGGAGTTTGTCGCTCAAGGTTGTTTGCCTTTCAAGCTATGTTTGAAGAAATGAACTTAGGCAGAAATTGGGAATTAGCGAAAGAGTATGATGATTTTTATTGGAATAGTCTTATTAATCATATGGTTATTGCAAAGGATGCATTATCTTTTGTAGAAGAATGTAGATCTTCTGGTATAGATATATGTATTGTAAGCGATATGATTGCTAATATTCAAATCAGAAAGCTACAAAAATTAGGAATTTCTCAGAGTGTCAAGTATCTTGTAACTTCAGAGGAGGTGGGGGTAGAGAAACCGGATCCTAGAATTTTTCAAGCTGCTTTAAATAAACTTGATTTGGGTCCTAAGGAAGTCATTATGATAGGAGATTGTGATAATAAAGATATAAAAGGTGGTCAGAATATGGGCATAGAATCTTATAAAGTTATGGTAGAAAAGTGATGTTATTAGACTTGTTGCGCCATGGAGTTAGTAAGCAATTTTATAGATTTATTGTTGTTGGAGTTTGGTCTACAATAATAAATTATGGTATATTTATTGCCTTGCTAGAACTCATGGATATAAATTATTTGCTGGCTTCTGCTATGGGCTTCATCTCTGGTGTGTTTGCTGGATATGGCTTTAATAGAAAGTGGACTTTTAAAGTTGAGGCGAAAAAAGGGAATGCAGAAATTATAAAATACTATATAGTATATAGCGCATCCTTAGTGTTAAGTCTAGCTTTTTTGCACGGAGTAGTTGATGTTTTAGGCCTAGATCCCAAAATAGCAAATATATTAGCCGTGGGTTTGACCACTTGCACTAATTTTATAGGAATAAAAATAATGGTATTTAAGTGATTAGTTTTGTTAAAGAAATCTTTGTTGATAAATATGGTAACAATAAGGTCCAAGAAATATTTAGTTACAATATTTTTTGGATAGGGCTTGTTGTTAAAGTTATTTTGGCGGCTACATTAGCTTCAAATTTTCTAACTAAGTTATTCATGCCGTTTATTGATTATTACGTTGGGAGTGGATTTGAAAATCCATATCAACATTTTGTAGATTTAAATATAGGAAATGCTTTTCCTTATCCATCTGTAATGCTTTACATTATGAGTTTTCCGAGGGTGTTATTTGGATCTTTTTTTGATTTTAGCTCTGCTTCTTGTGTTAGTCTATTTCTTATTAGGCTACCAATATTATTTGCAGATTTTTTGATTTTGCTGATCTTATCCCGTTTAATAAAGGAAAATAATAAGAAAATACTTACTTATTATTGGCTTTCGCCGATATTGATTTACATAAATTATATTCACGGTCAGCTTGATGTAGTGCCTATTTCAATACTTTTTATTTCCCTGTATCTTTTATTTAAAAGAAAGTTTGAATATTCTTCTATATTTTTGGGTTTAGCAATTGGGGCAAAAACTAGCATGGTTCTAGTGGTGCCATTCTATTTCGTGTATTTACTATATTCCAAGACTATAGATATAAAGAAAATACTATTAAACTTTCTAATTATTGCCGGTGTTTTTGTTGCTATTAATGCTTCATACATTACTAGTGACGCATTTGTTCAAATGGTTTTTAATAATGAAGAGCAAGTTAAATTATTTGACTATAAGTATAATTTCCCGAACGGTAATAATTTGTATTTTGTGCCGCTGGCATACTTGTTTTTATTAATGTCTGCAATTAATCTAAAAGGATTTAGTAAAGACGTATATATAATGTTCCTGGGATTTAGCTTTGGAATCATTACTCTTATGGTTTCACCAATGCAGGGGTGGTATTATTGGGTTATACCATTTTTTATATATTTCCATGCAAAGAGAATAAGGGTTAAATTTGAGTTCACAGTTGTTTTGTTTGTGGCGCTTCAGATTTCTTACTTTATATATTTTGCGCTGATAAAAAATTCTGATTATTTTCAAGTTTACAAATTGTTTTACCGAATATTTCTAAGTTACCAAACCTATATCACCTTCTAGAGGCAAAAGGTATCGCGGTAGATAAAATTGTTGATATGTCCTTTACATTATTGCAGGCTATGTTATTTGCTAATTGTGCATTTATGTATAAAACTGGAGTCAAAAGCTATTCTAACTACAAAATATTTTCACACCCATATCTTTTGGGAATTTGTGGCGATTCTGGAGGTGGAAAAACGACTATATCTAGTGCAATAGAAGGTATCTTTAAAGAAAGAAACACTACTACCATCCATGGCGACGACATGCACAAGTGGGAAAGGGGAGATGAAAATTGGAGCAGGTTGACTCATCTAAATCCCAAGTCAAATTTCTTGCATGACGAAGTTTCTCAGTTGAAGGCTTTGAAAAATAATGAGATGATTAAAAGAAGGCACTACGATCATAACACTGGTAAATTCACAGAGAAACAGGAGTTTTCATCTAATAATCTCGTGATATTTGAAGGTTTGCATAGTTTCTATATCAAACAAATGCGAGATTTATATGATCTTAAGATATTTGTTAATCCCTCTGAAGAACTTAGGAAGTTTTGGAAAATAGCGAGGGATACCAAGAAAAGAGGTTACTCTAAAGAAAAAATTCTGCAGCAAATGGCTAGTAGGGAGCAAGATTCTAGTAAATTTATTCAGACTCAAGCTAAATATGCTGATATAATCATTGAGTTGATTGCGGATGAAACAATTCACAATAAAAGTTATGATGATGAGAATGAAGATTTAAATTTGACTCTTAAAATCACTGCGAATAACTCATTTTATCTTGAGCCGTTATTTGCTGAGTTGTCACAAATAGATAGTTTGAAATCTAAGCATGAATATGGGGAAGAGGATAATCAATTCATTGAGGTTGACGGAACTATCTCCGAACAAGAGCTTGACTTGATTGCATACAGATTATTACTTAGCAAAGAATTAGAAAATTTAGGAATAAATGATCCATTATGGAACGAAGGCTATACCGGAATAATACAAATATTTGTTGCTTATTGTGTTCTTAAAAACCTGGAAATCGAAAAAACAAGTTGATAATGAAAGAAGATATAAAAAATCTGGTTAATATATCAAGAGCCATTGGAATATTCCCACAATTTGTACAAGGTGGTGGTGGCAATAGCTCGGTAAAGATTGACGGCAATCTCATGGCTATCAAGGCCTCTGGCTATCTGTTGAAGGATATGAGTGAAAATGATGGTTTTTCTTTTGTGAATTACCACGATATTAAAGGCCATATTAGCGCTAATAAAATATCAAATGATACAGAGGATGAATTTAGCGATTTCATTAAAGGCAAAACATCGCAGCTAAATGGCTATCCAAAGCTAAAACCATCAATAGAAACAGGTTTTCATGCTTTGTTACCGCAAAAATACATTGTTCACACGCATTCAGTTTATGCAAATATAGTTTGCTGCTCTAAAGAGGGTCAAGGTATCGTAAACGAACTATTTCCAGGGGCTGTTTGGGTGCCGTATGCTAATCCTGGTAAGGACATAACGATTGCAATAAGCGATGCAGTGGCAGGCACAAATACTAATGTAATATTCATGGAAAATCATGGCCTTGTTGTGGGAGCAGAAAGCTCTGATGAAGCGTTTAGTTTGCATGAAGAAGTAAATAATAAAATTATAAACCATTTTAGAATTGATCCTACTTATGAAGTAGAAGCGCTTGATTTGAATGTTGATCAGATAAATAACGAAGTAATTTTCCCCGACCAAGTTGTTTATTTACTATCGGAAGAGTTGAGAAACACACAGGCAGGCCGTGAGACTTTGTATGCATATGATTATATTATGAAACAAATTACTAAGCTAGGCCTAACCCCTAATTTTATTTCCAAGCAAGATGTTGGTTACATAGAAAACATGGAAAGCGAAAAATATAGAAAATCATTGGCGAAGAAATAAATATAATATGACTACTAAATTACAAAATACGGCGATAAAATTGGCTAAAAATTTTTTACAGTTTTATATTTCAGCTAAGCAGTTTATGCAAACAAATAAAATATTTTGCGCTTTAACGTTTTTATTTGTGTCACTGAGGTTGAATTTTGTTGTATTGCAGGATGTATTTGTACCCGATGAATTATGGCATACTGCCTACATGCAAAGTAGTAAGATTAAAAATTACGAAGGATTTGGTGCTGTATTTTGGATCTTTGGTAGAATTATCTATTTTATATTTTCCAGCTATTACTTGTTTGTATTAAGATTTTTGGCTTTAGTTGCTATAGCAATTTCTGGATGGTATTGTTATAAAATCATCCAATTAAATAAGGCGCTGTTTAATAATAAAAAATTAGTATCCTTACTATTGCTTGTATTTTATTCGTCACCTTTTTTTTGGTATACTGGAAAAATTATTACTCCTGAATTCTATTTGTTTCCTATTATTTTTTATGCATACTATGAAATTATTTTGTATAAAGGTGAGTCAAAAAAGGCATGGCTGATGCTGGGATTGTCAGTTGGTATCAAGTCTACAGCTATTATGGCTACTTTTCCAATTGGTATCTATAGCTTCTTTTTATTAAAAAAAGATGCCTTGTTATCTAAGGCCAACTTGTCAAGGTAGGGCCATTACATCTTGTTTATAATCGCTGGATTTATATTAGCTAGTCCTGATATTATATGGTCTACAAATAGATTTATGGATAGATTGTCAGGGAATTCAGATTTTAGATTGCAATACTCATGTAATTTATATGAGTATTATTATAGTCTAATTTTCATTAAAAATTATGCATGGGATCTGGTAATATGCAGAGGAATAGAGCATACCGTTTTTTCTACTGCATCCTTAGTTTTACTAGGGGTTATTATATTAACAAATAAGAGGTTGGCAATATTTTCAATCTATATTTTATCATTAGCTTTTATGTTGCTAATTGTATATTTGAATCATAGATGTTATGTATGGTATGTTTTTGCTCTTTTAATTTTTCCTATAATTTTATGTATTTTATCTTTTAATATTAAAAAAATTAGATTCTTGTCTTTAATCATGTAGTGCATTGCTGCTAGTCATTATTGCAAATTCTTATAGGGTGTATACAACTTATTTGCCGGATCTAAAAATGAGAACTATTTTTGTAGAGGATATAAAAAATAGGAGTAAATCTACGGAATGCCTTAAAACTAAAGCATTATTATATAAAAATGTTTATTCGCAAAACCATATTAATAATTTTGGTAACCATAAAAGAAAAGAGGGGGCATTTGATTATCAAGATGTAGTTAAGTATTTTAGTTTGGAAGAAGTGGCGGGAAAAAATAAAGAGTATTTCGATAAAGTCTTGCGGGAGAAAAGAACTTTACAAATACTACATTTTACACATAATGAAGTTGAAGCAGTGCTCGGCATTAAGCCATCTTATGATTTTTATGGATATAGTTTAAAAGCACGAAATAATGTGGCGCGTTGTGGTAATGTTAATGTTGTTTTGGTAACTTATGAATACTAATTTTAGTCAATTTTTTTGTATCCTGGCCGCTTTGGTTTTTGTTTTTTCTTTCGTGCATATAATACATTTTCGACTATTTAATACGCATATAGTACTTAATGCTATTTTAGTTGATATAGTGCTAACATGTTGCATAATATTACTTATATGTATAGCTAAAAAAACAGATGGATTTGTCATATTTTCTTCAACTATTACATTTACTTTATTTGCAGTTATTTATGCCGTTCTAATACCTACTATGGTAGATCGATCAATATCAGTTGATTTATTAACGGCTTTAGCGGTTGAACCCAGTGGAACAATGTCTGCGTCACAACTAGAAAAGGCAATTAATATGGATGATGTTTTAGACAAAAGATTTGATGAACAGGTTCATACGGGGTTAATGTCAAAAACTATAGATGGAAGGCTGAAAATTACAAATAAGGGTAAGTTTGTGGCATCTGTGTTTATACTAAATAGCAAAGTATTAAATATTGACATTAACAAACACAAAAAATAAAAATGCAAATAATAATTCCAATGACGGGCTACGGCTCAAGGTTCAAAGAAGCTGGGTATCAAGACCTAAAACCTTTTATCAAGGTGCATAATAAATCCATTATTGAATGGGTTGTCAAAATGTTTCCAGGCGAGGATGACATAGTGTTTGTATGTCGCCAGGAACATTTGGACAGCATTTCAGGCATGTTGTCGGATTTAAAAAAAATAAAACCAACAGCGACTATTTTTGCAATTGATGATTGGCATAAAAAAGGCCCGATATATGATGTGATGCAGGCAGAATCAGTTATCAAAGAGGACGTGCCAGTGATTATAAATTACTGTGATTTTTATATGCATTGGGATTATCAAGACTTTAAAAAAACAGTAAAAGAAAAAGATTGCGATGGAGCAATTCCATGCTACACAGGTTTTCACCCTCATTTAATTCCAGAAAAGAACCTATATGCTTCTTGTAAAATTGACGAAAACCATAATCTTATTGAAATTAAAGAGAAGTTTTCTTTTGAAGAAGACAAACAAAAAGCATTTCATTCAGCAGGCACTTATTACTTTAAAAGCGGAGCGTTGTTTAAAAAATACGCCCAGAGGCAAATTGAAAGAAAGGTCATGTTAAAAGAAGAGTATTATGCTAGCCTTACTTATAATTTATTATGTGAAGATGGCTTAAAGACATATGTCTATGATAAGATCAGCCATTTTTGTCAGTGGGGCACTCCAGAAGATTTGCAAGAATATCTTTTTTGGATTGAAAATATAAAGAATTAACCCCAATATTTTAAAAAATCAGAGTAAATAATATGATTATATTAATTCCAATGGGAGGCAAGGGCACTAGATTTGCTGATGCAGGATATACGATAAACAAAGCATGTATTCCAACTACTGATAGACAAGACATACAGGAAAAAAGCTTCCTATGGTGGTGTGCGCAATGAAAGATATTCCGGGCATCGATGATGAGAACAATAAAATCATATGCGTCGATAGAGATTTTCATGAAGCTGATGGTACAGAAGGAGTCATAAAAAATTTTTTCCCTGAAACGAAATTTATTCATGATCATGTGATGCTAGATCAGGCATTTGGTTGTTTTTTAGCAAGAGAATTTTTGCAAAGCGAAGACGAGCTTTTTATTGGAGCTTGTGATAATGGATTTGTTTATGATCAAAAAGAGTTTGATAAGGCTAGAGCTGAATTTGATGTTTTGATGATAAGCCATACTAACGATAATAACATTGCACAAAATCCTAATGCTCATAGTTGGGCTAAGCTTAAACCCAATTCAACAGAGCTGGAAGCTATCTCTTTAAAACAAGTAGTTAGCGACGATCCAATGCAAGATCATGCAACAACAGGGATGTTTTGGTTTAAAAAAGCCTCTGATTTTTTAGCAAACCTTGAGGAGATGATTTGGCAAAAAGATACTTTAGACGGTAAATATTATGTTGATAAAGTTCTGCAATATGCAATTAAAGCTGGGCTCAAAGTAGGTTATTTTGATGTTAAATATATTTGCTGGGGAACGCCAAAAGACTATGAAGATTACGAACAAACAATTTCATACTGGAAAGATTTTGCTAAAAAGGAGAATATTTAATGAATAAAACAGCACCAGATTTATCCATTGTTATTCCTTGCTTCAACGAAGCAAAAAATGTGACTCTTGTATTGGAAAAGCTAAAAAAAATTATAGAGCAGAGTCGCTATTTTATAGAGATTATAGTAATAGATGGAGCTTCAACCGACGAGACCCCAAAAGAATTGGCAGAAGTCTTTAGCTCTTTGCCAAGTGATAATTTTAAATTAATTTTAAATAAAACCAGGGGGGGTATGGCGCCGATATTACTAAGGCGCTGTCTACAGCTAAGGGAAAGATGCTAGCCTGGACTCATGCAGACATGCAAACTGATCCTGCAGATGTCATCAAAGCATTAGATTTATACAATGACAGCAAGGATGATCTATTAATCATTAAGGGCAGAAGAAAAAATAGAAAATTAGTTGAAAGCTTTTTTACTTTTGGAATGCAAATAGTTGTGTTTTTATTATTAAAAACATATTTAAACGATATAAACGCTCAGCTTAAGTTGTTTTCAAGAAAATTCTACGAAAAATATATACAGAACAAAGCTCCTAAAGATTTCTCTTTAGACTTATATTTATTATACCAGGCAAAAATAAATAAATATAAAATTTTAGAAATCCCAGTATATTTCAAAGATAGAATCCATGGAGAGGCAAAAGGTGGTGGGAGCTTTAAAACTCGTGTTAAACTGATCGTAAGGACGTTTAAATACATATTCAAAACAAGAAAAGAAATAAAGTGATGATAAAACTTTATGATCAAGTAAATTATCTGAGAAAAAATTCGCCCTGGCTATTTTTTACTATTTTGGTTTATGGGGTCGCTTTTTTATATCTATTTATACAAAATTTTATTCTTTCTTCTTCTGTAGATTTACTAAATTTTCGTAATGTAGATGATTTAGCATTTCAACAATATCTTCGTGGTGCTCATGAAAATTTTCAATTTTTAAATTTAAATGGCTACGCATATGGTTGGATGTTTTGGTTTCCATTAGTTATTATCACCTACCCATTTTATTTTTTAAGTATTAATTTTGGAATTGATGGTCCATTGATTGTTATTCCAAGACTAATGTCTTTATTATTTGTATTTGGTACAGCTTTTAATTTATTTAAAATAGCCTCTATCTATACTAAAGATAGTTTTTTGAAATCAATTATTTTATTACTCTTTTTATCCTTTCCATCAACTGGGTATTTTTCAATTACCTTTGGTACTGCTGCTCAGGTTATGTTTTTTTCAAGCCTAACTTTTTATTGTACGGCTAGAAAAATAGCGCTAACGAAAAAAGATTTAGCACTAATCGCTGTTTTAATGGCGATGACTGCGGCAACAAAGCTAAATGGTCTATTGATTTTGCCTGTAGTTTCTCTACTTATTGCTGACAGACTTTATTGGAGGGTAAATAGACAAAATCTAATAAATGCAATTTATTTTATTTCTATCCTTTTTATGAGCATAGTCTTTTTATCTCAAATGGAGATATCGGTTGTTTTAAATCAAATAGAAAAAACTCAGACAAATTATGGAAATGAACTATCGTTACAAAATTTGCTCTTAGATGGGATAGTTTCAAAAACATTACATCCGTTTATATTCATAGCGATGCTTTTTGGTATTTTAGTACAATGTTTAAAACAAAGGCAAGAGAATCGTCCACGACAAAGAGATTTTATTTATATATTATTTACTTTTGTTTTAAGCATTATATATCTTGTTTTAACTATAAAGATGGGTGCTTTCTTTATGGTTGTTTATTTTACAGCCGTTTCATTTCTTTTGGTTTTAGGCGTGCTGCCTCTGGAATACTTATGTAAAAAATTTAAATACATATTAGGTGTATTGATTTTAATTATTAATATAGTGGGTAACTGGCATCAGATTGTCTTGTCCAAAGATAATATTAGTAATTCTGTATTTTGGAATTCATATTATAAAAAATCACAAGATAAAAAAATAAAAGAACAATTATTATCTCAGAAAATCTTACAGCAGAAGTTAGGATCGCCAGATAGTTATAAAAATGGTCTATGCATACTAAGAGAGAAGCAGGTGCCCCTAATTTACAGCTCCTTAAAACAAAATGTTGCATGTGATATCAGGGTTTATAGTAACCTTGAGGAGGTTCTTAATAGAAAGTGGCTTGTAAAAGTTTATGATGTTATAGCAATATACAAAAAAGGAATAGCGTTTCTTAATGAGGATGAATTTACTAAATTAACAGAATCTGCAGATAATAATATTGCTCTACAATATAAAAAGCATCGTGATTTAGTTCAAGAATTTGTTGAAACGAAAACTCTAAAAAATGTAAAATATGATATCTTCTTTGAAGAAGGAGATGTAATTTATTTTAAAAAGCGACAAGATTAAACTCATTTGTGAAATAGAGCAATTTGCAATAGCTATAAAGCTTAAATAGCAGAGGTGTCATTATGGGGCAAAAATTAGAGTTGAACTATGCTTATATGCTATATAGGTGAGAGTAATATAAATTCTTAGAGGTTGTCTTGTATTGATGCTTATATAGAGCGCAATAAGCAATATATGCAAATGCATGTAAAAAGCATAGAAAATGGTTTGAATGAGGATAAACCAATATCATGGGCATATTTTACTAAACTCAAGATTTATGAACATAAAAAATGGGCTGAGTTTGCAGAAGATTCTGAGGTGTTTTTATCTAAATTAGATTCAATACAAAAGCATATAGGTGGTAATTGCCTCAATAAACACGCTATAGAGCTAATGACGGTAGCTAAAAATAATAGTATTTTAGCGGTACCTTGAATAGTAATGAAGATCTATATATATTTGAGTTTTTATCTTTAGAGGATATGCAAAATGTAGTCACTGAAGAGTCAAGAAGAGCTCAAATATCTGAAGAATCTGTGGCCAGTATGTTTGAATTTTTATCGGAATTTACTGATGTTAGTCAAGATGAAGAGTTAGTAGTGTCACTTGGAGCGGCTGCAGAAGATGGCGGAGCTGCAGAGGTGTCATAAATAGATCGTGCGTAAATCCAGTAAAGGCAGCCTTTGGAGCAATTCTATAGGTTGCCAGCTGCGCGCATATGATCAATTCCGAAGCTATAATCCAGATGAAACGACCCTGCTTTATTTGTTGTATTGACAAATAGAACAATTTGCAATAAAACTATCAAGTATTTGCAAGGCGTGTGGATACTGTTTTAAACGGTTCTAATTGTATTAAATGTCTAATCAAAAACTATCTACTATTTCAGAAAAATTGCGCGATATTTTTTGGCCAATAAAACGCTCAGAAATGAAGCTTTTCGTGCCAATGTCTATAATGATGCTTTGCATGCTGTTCAATTTTGGTTCGCTCAGGTCAATAAAAGATAGTTTGGTTGTACCAAATATTGGAGCTGAGGCAATTAGCTTTTTAAAATTATGGTTGGTGCTACCATCGACTGTGATATTCACTATGCTGTATGTCAAGCTTAGCAACTTGTTCGATTACGAGAAGGTGTTTTATCTTATAATATCAACTTTTCTTGGCTTTTTTATATTATTTACTTACGTATTATTTCCGTATCAAGATTGGTATCATCCAAGTAGCGAAACAATATCACATCTTATTTCTTTATATCCAAATTTTAAATGGTTTATTTATATTTTTGGAAAATGGAGCTATGCTCTAATGTATGTATTTTGTGAGCTCTGGAGTGTAGTGATAATTAATTTATTATTCTGGCAGTATGCAAATAATATTTTTGATACCAATGCGGCTAAAAGATTTTATCCGATAATAGGAATGGTAGGAAATGTAGGCTTGATTATGGCTGGAAACGTATTGGTTACTTTTTCAGATAGGTCAGGGGTCGCAGATATTAATATAGCAGATTATGTAAGCGAGATAGATTTCCAATGCAGATTTGTGCTTAAGCCAATAATGCATGTAATTATTTTCTCTGGAATCTTGGTTATATTTCTATACAGATACATTAATAACTATGTTTTAAAGAAGCCAGTTATAACAAAAGTGCCCCTTAAATCACTTAAAAAGACCAAAACTTCTTTGTCCTTGAAAGATAGTGTTAAGTTACTGATGAGTTCAAAATATATAGGTCACATTGTTCTACTTGTGTTGTGCTATGGGTTGGTGATTAATCTGCTAGAAGGACCATGGAAAGCTAGAGTAAGAGAGCTTTATCCAAATACGGTTGACTATCTGAATTTTATGGGGCAGTTTAATATTTGGATGGGAATTTCGTCTGTTTGTTTTATGGTTGTAGGAAGTAATATCTTGCGTAGATTTAGTTGGCTGACTTCAGCATTAATCACGCCGTATATGCTAACTTGCACAGGATTGGTATTTTTTGGCTTTGTGATACTTGGAAAGGATATAAGCTATCAAGAATTTAACCCCATTTATTTTGCGGTTATTATTGGAGCGGTGCAAAATATTTTGAGTAAATCTACGAAATATTCATTGTTTGATTCGACCAAAGAAATGGCCTATATACCATTATCATTAGAGCTCAGAACAAAAGGTAAAGCAACGGTTGAAGTGATAGGATTGAAGATGGGTAAGTCATTAGGAGCATTTGTGCAATCTTTTATGTTTATAATTATGCCAATGGCGACGTTTGATTCAGTTACGGTTTATTTATTGGGAGTATTCATGATAGTTTCAGCTATATGGATCTTAAATATAAAAGCTCTTAATAAAGAATATATAAAATTACAAGAGGCAGGCAATGAAACTCATTAGATTTTTGGTTATAAGTATTGTGCTAATATTATCCATCATTGGTGGAGGATGGTATTATGTTATGAATAAAGTAACCAATGATCTAAATACCCAATATGCAGGACAAAAAATTGCAGTTAATGGGATGGATAAAAAGGAGTATTTCGTTACTTTTGATAAATTAGTTCCATCTGGGTTTCCATTTAAAATATCTATAGATGTACAGGGATGGAAAGAAGAAAGTCGTGCGTCCCATATAACATATCCTGCCTCTATTCAGTTGGGATATGATCTATTATTTCAGCAATTATTTGTTAGTTATGATGGTGAAATTATTGCTGCTTATAAACCAGTGAGTCATGGATTTGGGTCAAAAATAGAAGTCAAAGATTATAAAATTAAAGCAGACTTACCTATAAGTTACTCATTAATTAGAACGCTAAAAAACTTACAAGATCCTATACAGATTTTGAATCATTTGGGCGATATTAGTATCGGAACTGGAGAAGTTAAAGCTTTTGATTTAATTGATAATGAAAAATATTATGACAAAGAATATGAGAATTTTTCTTTAACTTTCACTCCACAAAAGGAGTATAAAAACTTAGAGGATTTATTATCTAATATTCCGCAGCACTATGCTGCAAATTACGACGTAAAAATACATCCGACTAAGGCGGTTGCTAGGCGCCTTCCGGTTAGTTTGTTTTATGGATTTTCTCTATTGCCATCAGGATTTGATATGAAGGTAAGTGCTAATGTAAGCACCAATGGCAATAATTTGAACGAAATATCTAAGAATTTAAATGTTCAATTAGATGCTAATTGTGACTCTCCCTACTTGAAAGTAAGTAAATTTAAAGCGGATTATAGAACTGGAGATAATATCAAAACAGGAAGCTACGTGATAGATACTAGTGCGAATATATTTATTAAAAAGAATATGTTTGATAGGTTATTTGATTATTATGAAGTTATAGCTCCTAATATGAAAAAATCTACTGTAGGTGCGGCTGTGAACCGTGAAATTCAGTATATTATTAGTAACAAGCAGCATTTTAAATTTAATGATATTGAGGATAATGAGTATCAACTGCATTTAGCAATGAATTCATCGGATAGAGGCAAGGCCGGCAAGTATATTATAATAGACGATTTAAATATATCTTCAGAAAAGTCTGGGATTAAATTGCAGCATGAAATGGAGTATAATCTTAGAAAGGGAAAATCATTTTGGGCGAATGGTTTGCTGCAGATTAAAAACTATCCTTCTGTAGTCGATTTTACTTCAGGGTATGTGTATAGATTTGGTAAATTTAAAAAGTTATCTGAGGAGGCTAGAAAATTATATATTCAGGTGAATACTGAATTTTTAAAGAATATTTCTGATAATCCAAAGGAAGTTTCTAATGATGTAAGCTTTAAATATAAGTTAGATTCGAACAACTTGAGCCAGTCAGAGTTTGGAAGCGCTAGGGTTGATAAAATAGCGCAATTATACTCAGCTATGCTGTATAAAAACCTTTTAGGCAAAGTTGGTTATGAGGGCGATGTATTGGCTAAAATGCAAAAGATTATACCGTTTATTAACAAAGAGGACCCTGTGTTGAAACAAGTCCTACCCCTGATATCTCGAAATAAATCGCTGGATAAAACGGTTCAAAAACAATTAGACAAAGTGCTGCCGCCAGAGGCAAAAGATATTATCGGCAAATTGATACCAAAAAACAAAATGAAGGGTAACGATTTTTTTAAAACACTGACTAAGTAATAGGTTTCTATGTTAAGCGTAATACAAAAAATTCATAAATATTTAGCAGATGATATAGAGGCAATGAATGGTATCATTGTGGATAATTTATCCGCCGACGAGGAGCTAATAACTCTTGTTAGTTCGCATCTTGCTAACTCTGGCGGGAAAAGGCTGCGTCCAGTCTTAGCTATATTATCTGCAAGGCTTTTTGGCTATCGAGGAGAAAACATATTAAGATTAGCAACGTCGGTAGAATTTATTCATATGGCTACTTTGTTGCATGATGATGTAGTTGATGATAGTAAAATGCGTCGTTTTTTACCATCAGCTAATGTGATATGGGGTAATAATGCTAGTATACTAGTTGGTGATTTTCTATTTAGTCAGGCTTTTAAATTAATGGTATCTACAAAAATCATGCCAGCTTTAGAAGTTCTTTCCAGCACTTCTGCTATTATTATAGAAGGCGAGGTATCTCAGCTGGTGCAATTAGAGCAGAAAAAATCTCTTAATGAGGCAGACTATTTAAAAATAATAAACGCTAAAACAGCAGCTCTTTTTGGAGCGTCGTGTGAAGTTGGAGCTATTGTAGCAGACAAGCTAGAATATGCAGCAAGGCTTAAAGAATTTGGTATGTGTTTGGGGATTGTATTCCAAATTGCAGATGATGCTCTAGATTATTTTAGCGAGAGCGAAAAGGTTGGAAAAAATATTGGAGATGACTTTTTTGAAGGGAAAATTACGCTACCTTTGATACTCCTAGAGCAAAAAATTTCTGACCAGGATCAGCAAAAATTAAAAGCTATGTTGCAACAAAAAGTAAGAACCCAGGACGAGCTAATTTGGGTACAAAACTTGATGAAAGAACACGACATTCAGTCAGCTATTTCTTCTTATTTAGAGAAGCCTGTGAAAAAAACTTATGACGCTCTTGAAAAAATTGATATTGAAAATCAATGTAAAGAATACATGAAAGAGATGGTTGAATTTGCAAGTAGTAGGACATATTAATTTCATAAATGAGCTCTTTTTATGACTATGCAGAATTTTGAAAATCAAAGAAATAGATCTATAGTCATATGGCTTGGGCTTATGTGCATAGCTATAGTAACAATGATATTTATTGGCGGTTTAACTCGTTTGACAGAGTCTGGCTTGTCGATTACCGAATGGAATCCAATTTCTGGTGTTATCCCCCCTCTAACTGAAGCTGATTGGCAAATTGAATTTGATAAATACAAGAAATCTCCGGAATATTTAAAGCATAATTTAGGCATGAATGTATCTGAGTTTAAGGATATTTACTTGCTAGAATTTATACATAGAATAGCTGGCAGGATAACTGGTTTGCTATATATATTACCGCTTATGTTTTTCTTTATTAGAGGGTATATAAAAAAACCAGAATCATATATATACATACTAGCAACAGCCCTGTTAGGAATGCAGGGATTCATGGGGTGGTATATGGTAAAAAGTGGATTAGTATCAGATCCACATGTGAGCCATTATCGTTTAGCAGCTCATCTCATGTTCGCAGTGTTTCTATATATAATAATGTTTTGGCAGATGATGCGTCATTGCGTAAGTAGGCGCGTGACTTCAAGTAATATAAATATTAGGCCAATTTATAACTGGTGCTTGTTATCAATTGTATTATTACTAGTGCAAATGATGCTGGGAGCCTTTGTCGCTGGTCTTGACGCAGGATTGTTATATAATGATTTCCCTATGATGGGAGATAGATTTGTTCCTTATGAGCTGTTGTCAAATAGCTTGAGTTTTGCAAGTTTAGAGGATACAGTTTTTATACAGTTTATACATAGAATAATGGCTTATATATTAGTTCTTGTAGTTGGTATATTTTCTTGGAAGTCTATAAGTTTTGGGGACAGAAATTTAACTATATCTACTTGGTTTGTACTGGCAGCAGTAATTTTACAAATGTGCCTAGGTATTATGACATTACTTTACCAAGTGCCAATAATATTAGCTATTCTGCATCAATTAGGGGCTGTATTATTACTATCATGCTTATTACGAGCTTTCTTTTTAATTAAATCTTTTGTGGATTATAAAAAATATGAATAAAATAACAGTACAATCTAGCGAACCAATACGTTTAGATAGATATTTACGCAGGTGCTATCCGGGAGCTACTCAGGGTATAATCGAAAAAGCTTTGCGCTTAGGAAAAATTAAACTTAATGACTCTAAAGGCAAAACTAATATAAGGGTAGTGCAGGGTGACAGCATCACGATTTATCCTGGCGTTTTTGTTGAGCAGGTTCAAGATGTTCAAGAATTTTCACAAAATGTAATTTCTTTGGCTGATAAATTGCTTTCGGAATATATTTTATTCTCATCCGATGATTTTATTGCTATTGATAAGCCAGAAGGGTTAGCTGTACAAGGTGGCAGTAAAGTAGCTCTGTCTGTAGACGAAGCTTTGCAGTATATTAATCAGTCAGAAGAAACTGAGTATAAATTAGTTCACCGTCTAGATAAGGATACAAGCGGAGTTTTGCTAATTGCAAATGGTCATGATAACGCAGCTAGGTTAGGAAGGGCGTTTCAAGATCAGCAAATAAGCAAAGTATATATGGCTGTTCTGACAGGTTGCCCAGCAAAGTTGGAAGATAATTTAGTGCATGAAATTGGCAAAGATAGATCCGGAATATTTGAGATAGTTAAAGAGCTAGATAGCGGAGGAAAGGTAGCAAGAACGCATTATAAAGTTTTGAGATCTAATGGCGGCAAGTCTCTTGTGGAATTTACGCCATCTACCGGACGTATGCACCAATTAAGGTTTCATAGCCAATTTATAGGTTGTCCTATTGTTGGTGATGCTAAATATGGTGGCCAGAAATATCATCGTATGATGCTGCATGCAAGGACCATGATTATTCCAGAAAAAGTTTTTGGAAAGAGGTTTAAGATTGAATCAACAGTACCTCATTCATTCGATATTTAAAATTGACATTAATCACAAGCGCTCTTATTCTGATGTCTTTATTTGTAGTATTTAATTTAGGGTAGCAGCATGGTAACCAAAGTTTCTAGTTTGGCTTTTAATGGGATAGACATAGTAGATGTTGATGTTCAGGTCCAAATTCAACCAGGTATACCCAAATTTATAATTGTGGGATTGGCTGATAAAACGATTGCTGAATCAAAAGAAAGAGTCCGCGCAGCCCTATCTTCAATAGCCCTATGTTTACCAGCAAAAAATATATTAATTAATTTAGCTCCAGCAAATTTGCTCAAAGAGGGGAGTCACTTTGATTTAGCTATTAGTGCTGGGATTTTAGCTAGTATGGGAGCACTACCTGCAGATGAAATTAATAATTATTTGATTTTGGGAGAGTTGTCATTGGATGGATCTATTCTACCAGTAAATGGAGTTTTACCAGCTGCTATGGGAGCTACTGCACGTGGTAAGGGAGTAATTTGCGCGAAACAGAATGGACCTGAGGCGGCTTGGTCCGGTAATGATAATATATTGGCGCCAAGTAATTTGATTGAGTTAGTAAATCACTTTAAAGGTGCTCAGATATTAACTCAGCCAAAGCCTGGAGTTTCCGGGTCTTCTATAAAATACCCTGACTTAAAAGATATTAAGGGGCAGAAAATAGCTAAAAGAGCACTAGAAATAGCAGCAGCTGGTGGACATAATTTACTTATGTTTGGGCCACCAGGATCTGGTAAATCAATGTTAGCTCAGAGATTACCAGGAATAATGCCAGAACTAGATCCATCAGAGATATTAGAATGTAGTACAATAGCAAGTGTAGCTGGTTACATTGAGAATGGTTGCTTAACAAGGGCTCGTCCATTCCGTACTCCGCAGGCGTTGTTGCATGGCGTATCCAAGAGCTGAGATTTCTTATAGCAAAATTCTATGCAGCAATTATTAAATTAACAATTTTGCACTTAATTTTCGATTGAACAATTCGATTTTGTTCTTT
>JAQXDF010000029.1 GCA_029251475.1 Rickettsiaceae bacterium | reverse complement strand
AAATAATACTATTACCTATAAAAAATAATATTTTTTTTCTTCTTTTTGATATTATTGCTTGCTTTTTGATACTATGTAACCTATTAATAAATTATATAAACTATGTTTTATGTAATAACTAAGTTATAGGTTGATTGTAAATGTCTTCAAAAACACCAGATGGTAAAATAAAAATATCTGTTAATATCCCAGAAAGGTTATTAAATGAATTAGATGCAAATCGAAAAATAAATAAACAAGATAGGTCTAGTTGGATTACTAGCGCAGTTATGGAAAAATTGGCTTTAATACAGAAAGAGGAAAGCTTAGAAATTAAATAAGGTGTTAAGGCCGATAAAACCTCAACACCAAAAAACACTAATAAGAATTCAAACCCCTTATTTGTAAATTTATACTACAGTGTTTTTTGGTAGAAAGCAAGCTTTTATCGCTCGAATCACCTTAAATTATAAGGGATTATAAAAGTTTATGAGTAAAAACACATGTTATGTTGCAATTAAACAATGCAACACTAGTTATATAAGTCAATCTTTAATAGAAGAAGTTAACTCTACGTTAAAGATCAACACAACCTATAGCCAACCAGCAAACCTGATACCTCATTTTTGGAATTACAAGATAGTAGATAAAGAGGGTAACCCTGATTTACCTTGTATTATGATACTGTCTGAACTGTTCGGTTGGTTTCGGGGTTTGTCCAAATCATCAACATATTATAGTACCGGTAAATCTTTGCCTGAACTTGTTGATGGGCAATTAGCTATTTCCTATGAATTCCTGTCAGAAAAACTAAATTTTCAAAAAGAACGAATAAGAAGAAATCTTATTAAGCTCGAAAATCTCAAGATTATTAAAAGGGAGGTGCGTAATATTGCCCTTGAAAACGGTTCTAGAATTTCTCAGCTATATATTTCTATTGATAATGCGTTTTTTTCTTCTTGTTTTCGTGACCCTGAACTTGATATTGGGGTCAGAACTACAGAATTTGCCTCGATTGGAGCTCAAGTTTTAAAGGAGGGTCATCATCAAGGTGGAGAGCATATAAGTATAAAGAATAAAAATAGATCTATGAAATCTAATTTTGTAGATACTTTTTCTGAAATACAGAAAGAAGTGGGCCGTAAAAAAAAATCTGGTTTAGAAAATGAAGAAATAACTCCTAATGATTATAATCATCCTGTTGAACAAAAAACTTCACTTACTGAGAAAATTAAAGCAGCCTTACACAATAAAATATACAAAGATAAACCCAAGCAACTAAATGATTTTTATCCATTGTCTCAAGATGATTGTAATGATTTACAATTATCTTCTGGTAGAGATCTTTCATTAAATGCAATGAATGAAATATTATTAGATATGTCAAAACGTCTAGTAGATAGAAGCTTTTATAGTAAAAAAGGTTTTCTTAGTTATATGTCACAAGCATTTAAATATGAAAAAAGAGATGCGGTAGTGATATCTAATGAAACTTTCAAAATAAGAGCTAATCAAACTGAATCAGAAAAAGACCAGCAGATACAGGAAAAATATCTAACTGAACTAGAATATTCATTACAAGTAAGCCCAAAATGGCATTTAAGAAAAAAACTAGCTGCTGTGTTAGAAAGAGAAAAAGCATATAAAATTCTGACAGCTTTTAAAGAAGTAAGAATAGAAGAGGAGGGTAGGGCAACACTGCTATTAAATAAGCAAATAACATTATCAGAAAATGATAAAAATATAATTCTTGCTCAAATACAAGCAACTCATGAAGGGGTAGGGGGGAATGAATATGAGAAAATCTCTACTCTTGAAATAAAAATGCCTGAATATTCAAAGAAAAAAGCAGAACGTCCAATAAAAACTGGAATATGGGGAGGTATAAGAAGTATTTTTGCTGGTTATTACCCAGAGGAGCATGGAGAAGGACTTGATAAAAATTGGATATCAAAATTAGAAGCTAAAATAGATGAAAACAAAAAAACAATTAATTTAGTAGCTCCAAGTGGATTATATAAGAGCTATATTGAAAATAATCTAATATCACAACTAACTAGCGCAATTAAGCAGAGTGGTTTTGAGCTTAGCTCAATAGAGTGCTAAAAAAACAGGCAAAGATATAAAAGCCTTGTGTGATATAGCAGAAAATAGACTAATACACAGAGTTATACACCAATAATGTGGGGTGTGCCGTAGTGCAAAAGAATGAGGTTATATGACTTAATTACTGGAGCATAAGCTCTTGAGAAGATGGAGGTAGGCCCTCCGAAATCGGCATTCAGGTGCAGGTTTCAAACCACCTAAGGCGGCTATTTTTAAGAGAAATGGTCGTGAGCGCTTAGGAAAAGTCGAAAATAAAATTCGGCAGGTATGAATCAGAAAGACGAACGCAAGTGAACGGCTGATGAAGCATCGTAAATTGCATATGACATCAAAACTGTGGTCTTTCACTATCTGCAGGATAAATTTACAAGTTACCTGATTACTGTGTAAGTGGTGTCCGGTGTAAAGGTCGCGTGAGTCTGATTTGGGCTTTTCAAGGGAACTACGGGAACCAGTCGTCTTGATGAAAAGGGAGAAGTTCAAGTGATTAAAGTCACAAGAACCAGAGTACCAAAGCAAGGCACTGGGGCGGAGCGATTTGTATGAGCTATGAAGGAACTGTAATGGTTCTAGAGCAAAGGAATCGCATTAAGCAGTGGAATTTAACTTACAATTCAGAAAACTGAAGAGGATAAATTGAATAAAACAAAACCATACATCATTTCTAAACCTTTAGTGATGACGGCTTATAAACTTGTTAAAGCAAATAGTGGAGCTGCTGGTGTAGACCAGCAAACACTAGATGATTTTAACTTAAATTTAAAAGATAATCTTTATAAAATTTGGAATCGCATGTCGTCTGGAACTTATTTTCCTCCAGCAATTTTAGCGGTCTCAATACCGAAGAAAGGAGGAGGAGAAAGAATATTAGGTATACCGACGATATCTGATAGAATAGCTCAAATGGTCATTAAACTAACTTTTGAACCTCTTGTTGAACCTTATTTTCATCAAGATTCATATGGTTATAGGCCAACAAAATCGGCATTAGATGCTATAGGAATAACTAGGCAAAGATGTTGGTTTAAAGATTGGGTGTTAGAGTTTGACATCAGAGGATTGTTCGACAATATAGACCATGAACTCTTGCTAAAAGCGGTAGGAAAACACACTAATAATAAATGGGTAATACTTTACATAAAACGCTGGCTGAAAGCACCGATGCAAATGCCTGATGGTACGTGTGTAGAACGTACTAAAGGGATATCGCAAGGTGGGGTAATTAGTCCAGTTTTAAGTAACTTATTTTTACATTATGTGTTTGATACATGGATGAGTAAAAATCATCCTCAAATACAATGGTGTCGTTATGCCGATGATGGTGTGGTGCATTGTAAAACTGAGGAAGAAGCTACACATCTTCGTAACATTCTAGAACAGCGGTTTATAGAATGTAAGCTAGAGTTGCATCCAGATAAAACAAAGATTATTTATTGCAAAGATTGTTGGAGGACTAAAGACTATCCAAATACTAAGTTTACGTTTCTTGGATATGATTTTCGCAGACGGATGGTTTTAAATAGAAAGAATGGGGAACTATTCTTAAGGTTTACGCCAGCTATCAGCAAAGATGCTCTAAAATCTATGTACGCAGAAATCAGGAGCTATAAAATACATCGAAAATCTCAACATAGTTTGAAAGCTATAGCTAATAAATTAAACCCAATCGTAAGAGGATGGTTTAATTATTATGGACGCTATACTCCATCAGCTCTAGAGGGGTTTAAGAGTTACCTACATTATAGGTTAGTAGCTTGGGCTATGCGTAAATACAAAAAGTTAAGAGGTTGTAAAACAAAGGCATCTAAATTTATCTATAGGATAAAAGAGGAAAACCCATGTTTGTTTGTACATTGGAGAGGTAGAAATGTGTTATAGGTTGCTTAATGGAAGCGGTGTGAATTGAGAGGTTCACGCACCGTTTTGCGAGAGGCTGAAGGAGGAAAATCTTTCGGCCTACTCACCTAACTTAGGTTGTTTTTATTTTGGAGTTAGGTGATGAAAGAAGTGAAAATATCTATTCAATGAAAAGATTTAGATAAATAAGATAATTACTATCTTTCTTTAGTATTAGATTTAGCCATTCTTTCCTTTGCTAAATTCTCAACGTGAGAAGTTGACTTCTTAGTTTTGGCTAGTGTTCTAGGTGAATTGGTACTATCTGTAATAGTATTTGATTGTTTATTTGATAAAGATATTTGCTTAGAAGGTGGAGATCTTCCTATCATTTCATCTATGGAAACATCCCAGTAATTGGCAAGCTTTAATATAGTAGAAGTACCCATGGATTTTTTTCGCGGAATGGGACGAATAAAATCATTAATACTATCACTTCCTACGCCAATTGATGCGGCAAGAGTATAAGGCTTAATATTATTTTCCTGCGAATGTTTTATTATGAACTTTCTTAATTCCGACATAGCATCTTGTGCATTGATATTAAGGGTAGGCTTAGTATTTGTTGTTTTATTGGTTATTACCTCGTCTGTTGAAGTTCCAAAGTAATCAGCAATTTTTAAGATAGATTCAAGAGTAGGATTTAGTTTGTTTCCGTGTTCTAAATTACGAATAAGATTACTGGAAACATTAGTTTTTAAGGAGAGCGCATGGCGATCTATGTTGTGTTCTTTCATCTTTATTTTTAAAAAAGCACTGATGTTATTAGCAATCATATATTTCAGTAATGCGGTTTTTGTTGCAATCACAAGATTAAAGCACTATACTCTTTTTATATTTGTGGTAACAAAAATTATTATCAAATTTGATAAATAATAAATACAAGAAAAAACTCGTACTCTCAAGGAAAAGTTGTTTTTGTGTTATTGAAAATAGTAATAAACGCTGTAATTTTATAATTTTCTATGCATTTTATAAAAAAAAGAGAACGTTTTACAATAAAATATTACTATAAGGCCTAGTATCTGTAATTAATATCTAAAATAAAAGTGTATGCAATATAGTCAATTTTTAGCCAGTTTACCAGAATGGTGCAGACATACATTAGAAAATGCACCACTTGAATATAAAGAAACACTAAATACACAAGGTTCATCAGAGCTAGAGGTTTTAAAAAGATACATAAAAAATATAAGTAGTTTAGGGGTCGTAGGAACTGGTTACAGATGCTTTTGGAAAAACGGTAAAACTTCTATTTTAGCGCTTAATCAAGATTGGAATAATTTAATAAAAAAAGAAAATTTTGATAAGTTAAATATTGATTATATTAGAAATGAACTATTATATGCGGCCAAAAACAATTTAAGTGTTTTAACCAGAAGCAGGGATATAGCAGAGGATGATTATTTAGAATTACTTA
>JAQXDF010000001.1 GCA_029251475.1 Rickettsiaceae bacterium | reverse complement strand
ACTACAGTTAACTTTAGTGAGCTGGTTAAAGACCGTGTTAAAACTTGTAGGAATGTATATCTTCAAGGTAAGAAGCTGAGCTTTAAGCTAGTTATAGATCCTGAAATAATGATTTCCGTCGATCCAAACTATATGCGCCAAGTGGTAGATAATTTGGTGATTAATGCCATCAACTTTAGTGAAGAAGGAACTATTGAAGTCAGCGTTCAGAAGCAACAAAAATCACTAACATTCACTATCATGGACCAAGGTATAGGCATCCCACAAAATGATATTTATGACGTTTTCACGCCGTTTAAGATGGGGTCAAATACCGAGTCAAAAGCAGAAGGTCGTGGCGTTGGACTGGCATTATGTAAATCTGTTATCGAGGCTCACGATGGAGTTATAAAAGCTGATAGCAAAGGACGCGGCGCTATCTTCACCTTCACCCTACCACTATAAGCATACCTGTTCAGGAGGCGGCTATAACTCCTCCTGAACAATCTCTTCTCCAATTTACTAGATAGAAATCTTAAATAGATCCTCAGAACCTACCTAACTATTTCTTGCGTACATTAATCGCTTCAATAGCTGCAAACGCTGCAATTTCCAATATCTCTGATGCCGAAGCTCCAGTAGGTACTATTTGCACAGGATATTCAAAGCCATTAAGAATCGGACCAACAAATATCCCTCCAGCAAACTCTTCAAGTAATGATGTAGAAATAGCAGCTGCATCTAGGCCAGGCATAATCAAAATATTTGCAGCTCCCGTCAATCTACAAAATGGATATAGTTTCTGCAAACTTGGGTTTAATGCAACATCTGCTGTCATCTCTCCATCATACTCAAAATCTACTTTCATTTTATCAAGCTTCTCGACAGCTTCTCTTACGCGCAATGTTGTAGATTTTTCTGGATTTCCAAAATTGGAGAATGAAACTATTGCAACTCTCGGAACTAAATTCATAGACTTAGCTATATCAGCTGCCTGCACTGCTATTTCAGCTAAATCTTCTGAGTTTGGAAATTCACAGACCGTATTATCCGCAACTATTATGTTATGCTTATGAGAAAGCATAACTGAATATCCCATGATTCTCTTATGATCTTTCGGCTCGATTACATTGCAAATATCATCAAGACTATCATAGTAGCTCTTTGTTACTCCAGTCACCATCGCATCTGCGTCTCCACAAGCTATCATACAAGCAGAAAATACATTACGGTCCATCTTAACCATGCGGGCGCAATCTCTGTAAAGATAGCCTTTACGTTGAAGCTTTTTGTATAATACCTCAATATATTTATCAATATTGGGATTAATTGCCGCATTCATTACAGTTATGCCCTCAAGCTTATCAGCTCCACCTATCCTATCCATTACGAGATTAATTTTATCTTCCCGGCCTACTATAATAGGTTTGCCATAATTCTCGGAATGCATCATCATGGCCGCCTTGATAGTCTCTTCCTCTTCCCCTTCTGCAAATACCACGCGCTGCATATCTGCGTTGCTAATTCTATCATAAACTAGGTGCATATAGGTTGAAGCAGGATTAAGTCTACTTGCTAATTTTGCTGTATATTTTTTAATATCCAAATCCTTAACTCTAGCCACGCCCGAAGAAATGGCTGCTTTTGCCACCGCTACAGAAACAGTAGTAATTAATCTAGGGTCAAATGGAACTGGTATAATATATTTTGGACCAAAAGATTTTTGCTCATTGTTATAGGCCCTAGATACTTCAGTAGGAACTGGCTTTCTGGCCAAATCAGCCAAAGCTTTTGCTGCAGCAATTTTCATTTCTTCGTTAATGCACGTAGCTCGGACGTCAAGTGCTCCTCTAAAAATATATGGGAAGCCCATCACATTATTGATTTGATTGTCATAATCTGATCTTCCTGTTGCAATAATTGCATCGCTTCTTACCGACTTCACATCTTCAGGAATGATCTCAGGATCAGGATTTGCCATAGCAAAAATAATTGGAGAAGGCGCCATGGATGCAACCATATCTTTAGTAACAGCTCCTTTTACTGATAGCCCTAAAAATACATCTGCCCCTTTCATAGCATCCGACAAAGTTCTATGCTTTGTCTCTATGGCTTTTTCTTCTTTCCATTTATTCATACCCTCGGCACGTCCTTTATAAATAACGCCCCTTGTATCGCATAATATCACGTTATCTTTGCTAACTCCCATAGATATTATTAAGTTAATACAAGCCATAGCCGCTGCACCTGCACCGTTTACTACTACTTTAATATCCTGCATTTTGCGCTTCGTAAGGAAGGCTGCATTAATAAGCCCAGCTGCTGTTATAATAGCTGTTCCATGCTGATCATCATGAAAAACCGGTATATCCATAAGACCTTTAAGCTTTTCTTCAATGATAAAACACTCTGGTGCCTTAATATCTTCAAGATTAATACCTCCCCAAGTTGGGCCAAGATATTTCACTGCATTAATAAACTCATCTGCGTCTGTGCAATCAACCTCTATATCATAACCATCAATATCAGCAAACTTTTTAAATAAAACAGCTTTACCTTCCATAACAGGCTTCGATGCTGCAGCGCCGATCGAACCCAAACCAAGAACAGCTGTACCATTACTGATGACGGCTACACTATTACCCTTTGCAGTATATTTATAAATATCATCTGGATTTTTCTCTATCTCTAAACACGGAGCAGCAACACCCGGCGAATATGCTAGCGCTAGATCCTGCTGAGTAATTAATTGCTTGGTTGCGTGAACTGCAACTTTTCCAGGCTTGCCCTTTTCATGATATTCAAGAGCTTTAATATAGTCCGCTGAGTGTTTTGAGCTTTGGTTCTGTTTCATATTTTTATTTTGTTTTTATAAATTTCTTTAGCCAAGAATATACACAAGTAGAGATAAAGACAAGATCGAAAATATAGCAGTAAAAGTTATTATAGACGACATCGTTTCTGGGTCTCCCCCTAATTGTCTTGATAAGATATAAGATGAAGTGGCACATGGAAGGCAACTAAATAGAATTCCTACAGATCTAGCCGTTCCCGTAATGCCAAAAAGCCATAGAACAATAAAAGTTACTATAGGCATTACAATTAACTTAACACCGCTGGTAAATACTACTTGCTTGAAATGCTGAGGCTTTACCTTGATCTTAATACCCGCCCCAACAATAAGCATGCCAATTGTTAAAGCTGAGCTTGAAAGATTTTGGATTGTTTTTTCAACTCCAATATTTAAAGTAAGATCTAGATAGTTAAATAAAACTCCTGCGATACTCGCTAGTACAAATGGATTAGCCGCAATTGACCTAAGCATTAAAGAGCCACTTTTTCTTTTTGTAAGCCCCTCTCCTTTTGGAATGTAATGCGTAAATACAATTACAGAAGTAATGTTCGTAAGAACCAGCATATATGGAGAAATTGTTGCAACAATTGTTAGCCCCTCCTCTCCAAACAAAGCTGCACCTAGAGCAAAAAATGTATAACTATTATAACGAGTAGCTCCTTGAAAAACAGAAGTGAACTGTACGCGGGTGTATGGGCGGGTTGTTTGGTAAGCCACTAACATAGCCGAAACAATCAATGTTGATACAATCAATGACATTATTAGCTGAAGAAATTCAGAAGAATTTAAATCCATTTGCGAACTATACTGAAATAGAACCGTTGGAAACAAAATATAAAAAGATAATTTTTCCAGCCCTCTCCAAAATTCGTCAGACACCAACCATTTACTCCTTATGACTCTTCCAAGAAGAGCAATAAGAAATATTGGTAAAACACTGTAAAATACATTATGCATGACGGGTTTAATCTTTGTGATTAGCTTTTCTGTAGAATAACAAATTTATGCACAACAATCAAGCTAAGTGAATTAGCACCCCTATTTACTTAATATATACTAAGCTTTTATTACTACCGTATTAGCAATTTTATCATGTAGTGCACTGCCTTTTTTTGTAAAAATAATTGACCAAATGCCCACCGGAGAAAGGAAGTAAGCAAAAAAACGCTTAAAGCAATTGAGTAGAGAAGGTTTTTTAGTCACGTCATCTGCATCAACAATTTTCATGCGCATTAGCATTTTACCAGGAGATGTACCAAATTTATACCAAAACACAATGAAGTATGCACCCATAGAAGAAACATTTATGAAAAACAAAATTCCAAAAAAAGTAATAACTGATGAAGATGATAATGAGATATACTGAGAGAACTCAGGGGATCTTGTAGCCCAAATTATAGCATCAGAACCTGGTATTTCTATAGATTGCGTACTGAAAAAATCTCGAAAAACATAAAGAAAAATACCATCTTTAACATAATTCATAACAGGCATAATCAGTAAAGATATGATGGATATATCGAGTGTTATAGCGAATAATCTAGATATAAAATCAGGATATATAATTTGTTTTTGCATGTTAATAAAATATTTTATATTAAACTTAGGTTCTTTGTATCAAATGCTAATGTCTTAAGCAAACTTATTGAAAGCATAGTTATTAAAGCTGATATTGATAGTAGTATTGTAGCGACACTAATCAACTCTCCAACGTAGAAATAACTGGAAATTGCCACAGAGGTCGCGCATATTAAGGAACGCATTGCCATAATAACAGAAGACGCGGTTCCTTTTATTTCTGGAAATATTTCTAGAGATTTCGAAAAAATAACAGGATAGCTCACTGCGGCGCCTATACCATACATCATCATAGAAAAACTAGTTAGATAAGGAGATTTTTGCAGAACGCTAGACGCTGCTATCATCAACAAACTTCCCAATATAGTAAATACTACTCCGAGTAATATGCATCTTTTTTCTCCTATATTTTGTAGAATTTGCCCTGCACAAAGACTGGCTAGAGAAAAGGTAAAAATAATTATTGCTTGATGTACTACATAATGCATTATATGCAAACCAAACTCTTCAATATATATAAATGACCCACAAGCTACAAAACTCATCCAACCAGAAAAATATAAACTAGGAACAGTAGATGCTACTAAAAACTTGCCATTCGATAGCAATGTTTTAAAATCTTTCATTATGGCGCGGTGACTAAATTTATTACGCTCTTCTCTTGTTTCTGGAAGCCACACAAATAGCATCAACCAGGAAATCACCGAGATGACAGCAATAACGATATAATTCCCTCTCCATCCAGCATATTCATTAATAACACCACCAGCGACTGGAGCAATAGACATAAATACCGTAATCAAAGAATTCATTGCTCCAATTATTTTAGTAGATTTTTCAACACAATATATGTCTGAAATCATTGCAAAAGCTACTACAGCAGAAGCGCTCGCTCCAACCCCTTGAATAAAACGAAAAAACAAAAGAACCCCTATTGAATCTGCTACAACACACCCAAGAGCACCTACTAACATTATTCCATTGCCAACTATCATCACTCTGCGACGACCATAGGAATCTGATATTGGCCCATAAAATGCACTCGACAAACAAAAGCCAAGAAAATTCACAGCGATAGTCATTTGCGTTAGCGTATCTGATATAGAAAAATAATCGGAAATATCTGGAAAACTAGGTACAGAAAGATCTACTTCAACCGCCCCTGTAAGAAGAGATACTACCAATATAAAACTGAATTTATTCATAAAATATTTTTTGAAAGTTAATTATGCCTGGCGCTCATTCATTTTTTGATGAGTTAATTTTTATATCACAATTGAAAGCAAGCTATTTTCATTAAAACCCAGCGCAAATGTATTTCATGAACTGTGCCTTACAATTGCTATACACACCACGAAACTGCTTTTAGATCAATTGTCTTGATTGAATTTAGTCAACGATTTTACCTTTAGGGCTATGTGAATTAGCGCCGCAATATTAAAACTTTTTATAACACTATTTAGTTCAAAATACTACCAATAATTTCAAACATATCCGTCGTGAACAACACCCGAATTAAGTTTTATTCTTTAGGCTTCGGTTGAGGACTTACATCTGGATCTTCATCGCCCTCTGAAGCTTGCTTACTCAGATTTTCGGTTTCATCAGATTGCATACCTTCTTCCTCTGGCTCTACTCGTATTTCTTCCGTGCTTTCATCTATTGAAAGATCTTCACTAACGTCTATATTTGACTCACTAGAATCTTCTACTGCTGAGCCTTTATCTTCATCCGAATCTTGCTCGCTCGAATTTTCAGAGCTCTCAGGCTGCGCAGATTCTTCTTGTAGTTTTACTTGCGGTTCTAAAATACTTTCATCTATTGGAAGAGCTTCACTAACGTCTATATTTGACTCACTAGAATCATCCTCATCCTC
The DNA here is from genome assembly GCA_029251475.1 of Rickettsiaceae bacterium. Taxonomy (GTDB): domain Bacteria; phylum Pseudomonadota; class Alphaproteobacteria; order Rickettsiales; family Rickettsiaceae; genus Megaera_A. The sequence goes on along the minus strand of JAQXDF010000001.1, from coordinate 3,464 downwards.
ATCCTCATCCTCATCTTCATCTTCAGGAGAGTCTTCATCGGACAAAATTTCCTCTTCTGGACTGGATGTGGCGGCGCTAGCGATTCCTTCCTCGCCCCCTTCTTCAGCTAAAGTCTCTTCTTGAAGCTGGTCTTGCTGTTCCTGTGTACCTAGTGCATATACACATAGCTCTTCTAAAAGAACTCCATTTTTATTGGCCAAATCCTGCAATTGAGATACAGCATCCATTACTTCGCCTGGAATTGTACCACCACGATTTTTAGAAAGCCAATCAGCTTGAAAATGCAAGGGGTGATGGCCCTGCTCTGGTTTGCCCACATATATTGAAAATGGTGCAATCTGTCCGCCAAAATCACAATTGATTGTAAATTTCTTCATTGTTACTTTTTAGTTATTATCAATCTATGCATTTGATACTAATTGAAAACCCCCTAGGATTAAACAATTTTTGTTTATTTTGCCCTCAATAAGTCCTAGCAACGAACAAAAAAGATACTTTAATATGACAAATAATTTCTTTCTTGTTCGATTTTAAAAACAAATGTTGAACTTTATTGGACTACAACCTCAAACTTAATTGGCTGCATACCTTTTATATACACAGAAGCATCAAATTTATCTCCAGTCGACACCGAACCTTTTAAGTCAAATAACATAATATGGATGCCGCCTTGAGCCAATGTCACTTGCCCCTCGGCTGGCACTACTATTTTATCCAGAGTGACCATGCGGCTAATATTTCTTTCATCCACAAAGCTTTGGTGCAACTCAACATTATTAGCGATCATCGTTGCTGCTCCAATAATGGTTATCGACTGTTTTGTTGGATTATTAATGGTCATGTAAATTGCAGAATTATTATTAGGGGATAAAGGCTTGCTTGCCCATGCATTTACAATTTCTAAAGTTTTTGGCAGGTCACTTTCCTTCACAACTTCTTCTGCATCATCTACCACACCTTTTTCCATCACTGCATCATCTGCATAGGTAGCAGATATAGAAAACAAAGCAATAATACTTAAAACTAACGTGATATTTTTATACATAACAACTTATCTTTTTATTAAATAATATACTTCACTCGTCAGTTTGACATAAAGATCTATATATTTCAAAGCTTATTTGAGAAAGTGCTTACCTGGCAATGGATATTTTAATGTTGAAAAGGCTTCTAAGGCCCTAGTGCGTGATTCTTTTAAATCAACAATTGGGTGTGGATAATCCTTACCTAAAAACACACCGGCTTCCTGAAGAAATGGCTTTGGCGCTTCCCACGGGCTGAATAAATATTTATTCGAAAGATTTTTAAGCTCAGGTACATATTTCCTGATATATTCCCCTTCTGGATCAAACTTTTGCGCCTGTGTCACTGGGTTAAAAATACGAAAATATGGTGATGCATCAGTGCCACAACCAGCTACCCACTGCCAACTTGCAGAATTATTTGCTAGATCAGCATCTACTAGACAATCCCAGAACCATTTAGCTCCACAGCGCCAGTTTATAAGTAAATTCTTTACCAAAAAAGAAGCCACAATCATACGCACACGATTATGCATATATCCTGTTTCCCATAGTTGCCTCATGCCAGCATCAATAATTGGTATTCCCGTTTTACCTCTTTGCCACAATTTCAATAAATGCTCATCTTCTTGCCATGGGAAAACATTAAATTTCTGATTCAAATTATGTTTTGGCAAACCCGGGAAGTGATATAGCAAATAGTAGGAAAATTCCCTCCATGCAATCTCACTACAAAAATGTTCAGTATCTTGTATATAATAATTATTTTTTTGCGAGGATACTTTGTTCCATATGTAGTTAGGAGATATTTCACCAAAATGCAAATATGGAGATAAGCATGATACATTATTTTTTGAAGGAAAATTGCGCCCTTCTCGGTAACCTTCCAGACCATCTTCTAAAAAACTATCCAATCTTTTGTAAGCGACATCCTCTCCTATACTCCAAATTCCTTCAATTTTCTTGTTCCATTCTATTGAAGGTAGCAAACCAAGATCGCTAATATTTGTAGGGCTTTCTTCTCCAATATAAGATATCTTTTTAGGCTTCGGCAGAACTTCCCTCAGTTCAGGACCATTTAGACTAGCCCTTCTATAAAAAGGTGTAAATATTTTGTACGGAGTACCATCATCTTTTAACACATCCCAGGGCTCCCAAAGTAGAGATCCATTATAGCTTTTAGTATCTATCCCCTTCTCTTCGAAAATTTTTTTTATGGCTTTATCACGATTGATACTAGATGGCTCATAGCACCTATTCCAATGAATATCATCTATACTATAAAGATCTACAAGCTCCATTAAAATTTCAGCGGGCTTCCCCTTTTTAACAATCAAGTTACTATCAAGATTCTTGTTCAAGGACTCTAAAGAATGGTGTAACCATACTTTACTAGCCGCACCAAGAGCTTCTTCGCTTGGTAGGTCTTCATCCAAAATATATAAAGGCAAAACCTCCCCTTCCTTCGAAGCATTATATAAAGCAGGGTTATCATGAATTCTTAGGTCCTGTCGAAACCAACAAATTGATTTTATCATATTTTTAAAAACCTATTTCTTTTCCGTCCCAGGCAAATACTTTGCCTGAATCGTCTATTGTTAAACTTGTAATAACATCAATCATTTTTGATACTGAATAACTTGCATCAAATATTTTATCTTTGCTTATGCCACGAGAGAAAGGATCGGACAACTTCCCTTTGACGGTGCCAGGGTGCATACCCACTATAATAAGCTTCGGTGTTTTATACCTTATCTCAATACTCATATTTTTAATTATCATATTTAATGCTGATTTAGAACATCTATAAGAATACCAACCACCCAGATTATTATCAGAAATACTCCCTAGCCTGGCTGACAATACTGCAAAAACCGACCTATTATCTTTATGTAATTTTTGTATAAAATGTTTTCCTATTAGCGCCGGACCGATTGTATTAATTGCAAGCACTTTGTTGAATTTGTCGTAACTTAACTCTTTGATTGATCTTTCTGGCATAATATTATCAGTGGATAAAACTCCAGTAGCCACAATTATGTAATCAAGAGTTACTTCATCTGGTATTATCTGCGCTGCTTTTTCTATGGATTTTTCGTTTTCAATATCAATAAAATGATGAATTATTCTTGTATCGCTATAATTAATTGCAGATCGCGAAAAGAGGTACAAAGATTTTGTTTTTGATTTTTTTAAAAAATGCTCAACAAAGCCCTGTCCTATTGTTCCGCTAGCACCAATAATAGCAATATTCATTTTTCCTTTCTATTTTAATATGTCTTCTAATGCTGATTTGATGTTTTCAAAACGAAATTTATACCCATTACTAAGTAAATTTTTCGGGTATATCGCAGATCCATGTAGCAATAATTTATCCCCCATAACCCCAAAAATTATTTTTATAATATAGCTAGGTAAAATGAATATTGCTATTATTGGTG
>JAQXDF010000046.1 GCA_029251475.1 Rickettsiaceae bacterium | reverse complement strand
TAATAATAATAATAATAATATATCCCAGTGGCAAAAAACAAAAGAAAAAATTAAATTAATTAATCAATTAGTTATAGTGGAGCGTCAGTGTATTCCATATTATACTAAATACGTGAGTGCTTTAGATGCGCAGTTAAAACTATCCCCTAATGATGAGAAGTTAAAAGATAAATTTCAAGCAGCATCTTTGGAATCACAAAAATTCCAACAGGATTATAAAACAAATAAAGAATCAATCAAGGGACTAACGCAAGAAGAAAAAGATTTAAGAAAAGCAGCTCAGGAGAAAGTAATAGCAGCAGAGAAAAAGGCAGCAGCAGCACCAACTACGCCGCCAGCTGCACAGAAAAATGCAGAGAGAAAAGAAGCTAAGGAGGTAAAGGCGGCAAAAGCAAAGTCTCAACAAGATGTTCAGACAATTTTCAACAAGCAATATAAGCCGGAATTTGATGAAATATCTAAGCAATTGAAGGCTTCATTAAAGAATGCTGGCACGAATTTGGGTAAGATAACTCAATCTAAACGAGATGCGGAAACAAAAATAAGTGATCTTGAAACAAGGTTGAGAAAGACCATTAATGATGCTAAGACATCAGCCCAGCACTCTAAATATCATGACGTAGGTCAAACTAGCATAAGAAAAGCTCAATTAGATGGTACTATAGCTGGTTGGGATAGTTTTGGGGCTAAACTAGATGCTACTCTTAAAGAGCAAAACAATCAAGTAACGAATCTTTTTAAGAATGCACAGCAAAAGGCAGTAGCAGACGCTAAAAAGTCAGCATCAGCAGAGAAAAAGGCAGAGAAGAAGGCGCTCGCGGATAAGGCAAAGGTAGAGAATGCGCAGGCAAAAAGGGAGATAAAAGAAGAATTCTCTAAGAAGGTTAAGGAAGGGTTTAAGTTTGGAAATAAAAGTTATACGGGCTTGGACGTATTAAAACAAGAATTTAATACAAAATTAAAAGACGTTGGCAACGATGAGGACAAGATAAATAATCTTAGAACAGACTTTGATCGGAATGTAACAAAATTTCAGAATAGCATTGGAGCAGAAATTTCATTAAGATTAATAGAGTTAAACACCTTAAAGAGAAAGGAAGATACGCATGAATTATCTGGTAAGATAGAGGGTTTAGAAGATTTCAGGAAGGGGCTTCCAGGCTCTTTAAAAAAAGAAATAAAAGAAATAGATGCTCTTTTTAAGACGGCAGCGAAAAAGGCAGCAGCAGAAGAGAAAAAGGCAGCAGCAGAAGAGAAAAGGTCGAAGAAACATGAAGAAAGCTTATTAAAGATAGAAAAAGCATCAAAAAACAGGATGGAGGCACTGGCGAATAAAGCAGAAGCGGCGCAAAATGCAATAAATAAAGCGCAGCAGAAATTAGATGAAGTACAAAATAAGCAAGTAAAGAATGCAGAGGAGGCAGTAAAAAGTGCAGAGGAGACGGTATATTTATCGATGTCTAAGGTTGAAGCTAAAACTAAAGAGGTAGAAAGTTTAAAAGATCCAAAGACAATAGAAGAAGCAAAGAAGGAATTAGTAGAAGCAAAGAAGGAAGAGCAAAAAGCAAGGGAGGAATTAGAGAAAGTAAAAGTTCGGAAAGCAGAGAGGGCGGTAAATAATGCAGAGGCAGCGCTCAATTTATTGGAGGCTGAGTATGAAAATAAATTTAATCAGCTAAATGATTCAAAAGTAGACGCGGATCAAAAGAAAACTGAGATGAAGGCTTTAAAGAATGAAAGCGATCCGAAAATAGAAGAAGCAAAGAAGGAATTAGTAGAAGCAAAGAAGTAATTAGATAGGGCAAAGCAGAAATTAGATGAAGTACAAAATCAGAGAAAAGCGGCAAATAATAAGACACCACCTCCACTACCGCCTAGGTCAGAAGGACCTCCGCCAGTTCCACCAAGGTTGACAGCAGAGGAGAAGGCAGAGGCAGCGCTCAATTTATTGAAGACTGAGTATGAAAATAAATTTAATCAGCTAAATGATTCAAAAGTAGAAGCGGATCAAAAGAAAGCTGATATGAAGACTTTAAAGAATGAATACGTTCCTAAAATAAAAGAAGCAAATTTGACATTAGAGAAAGCAAGGGCGGCAAAGGCGGCAGCAGCACCAACACCGACGCCAGAGCCAGCAAAGGCAGCAGAGAAAGCACTCAATTTATTGGAGGCTGAGTATGAAAATAAATTTAATCAGCTAAATGATTCAAAAGTAGACGCGGATCAAAAGAAAGCTGATATGAAAACTTTAATGAATGAATACGTTCCTAAAATACAAGAAGCAAATTTGACATTAGAGAAAGCAAGGGCGGCAAAGGCGGCAGCAGCGCCAACTCCGCCGCCAGAGCCAGTAGCACCAACTCAGCAGCCAAGGGAACAAGATCAGCCAGAGTCTTTATGGGATATAGAAAAACCAAATGGTCCAACGATACCAGAATTCAAATCCAAAACACCAGATCCTCGTAGCAATGCTAGGTATGAAGTGGATCCTATGCAGCAGGCAGCAGCAGCAGAAGCAGAAACAAAGGCAGAGAAAAAAGCGGCAGCGTTGAAGGCGGCACAAAAGAAAACAGGAGGAGGTGTTGAGTGGACTAATAATCCTATGCATAATCAAGCAGCAGAAAAGGCAGCAGCAACTCCGCAGACATCAGAGGCAGGGCAGGGGCAGCAACCATCAGAGCCAACTCTGACGCCGGAACAGCAGGAAGCGGTAAATCATCAAGCAGCTCCGCAGCCAGAGAAAAAGACACCGCCGCCAGTGCCAGAATTTCCATCAGAAGAGAGGCTGGAGGCAGTAAAAGCGGCACAGTTGTTTCATGAGTTGCCTGGGTTTGTAGAAGCTACGAACTCGCGGGTCACCGCCTCGAATCCAAAGTCAGAAGTAGGAAGGGGGGATAAAAATAGTGAAGTGAATCCCGCTCATGTTAATGAGTTTAATAAGGAGCAAGATAAGAACACACCAGGCGCGAATACGGCCGACGAAATTAGTCCGGAGAATGCTAGTAAATTTTCACAGGAACAGGATGAAAAAGTACCGGAAGCTAATCCTGATACTGGTGTTGACGGACAAGGTAAGCAAGAAGACGCACTGGAAACGGATCCTAAGGTTGAGGCTGGTGTTAAGGGCAAAGAGTCAGATTGGATTACTGATGGATTGAATAATACTGACCTAAATCGGGAGTACGTGGAGGATTATATTAAATTAATGAAGGCGACGCGTGCATTGAAGGAATTAGATATACCTGAGGAAGAATTACTTAATCCCCAGGGCTATAACGATTGGGCAGAGCAGCCATTTGCTAATAGTCCAGAGAATGATGACACTGAGAATCCGCTTCATGAGGATCTAGAGAATCTTGTGACTCCACAGCCACAGGAAGGGCAGTCGGTTGGAAATGGTCCGGACTCGCCAACATCGGCAGCAGAAGTTGATAAGGCCAACAATGATCCTAATGTTAAGCTTGATACTCAGAAACAAGGCGCTGATGTTGAAGAGGTAGATGAAAAAGCACCGGAAACTAATCCTGAGGTTGAGGTTGACGCTCAGCGGCAAAATACTGATGGCGTTGACGGACAAGGTAAGAAACCTTCTCCCAAACCAAAGCCATGGCTTAAGCCAGCTTCAAAGGTAGCTACGACAGAGCATAATAACGATCAGCCAGAACTATCACAAGAAGAAAAGGCAGTAGAGACCGAAGCCACAGAAGAGCAAACTGGTTTGTTCTCTGCTGTCACTAATTGGTGGAATGGTGGCTCAAAAGAAGAAGTCAAAGATGAGAGCCCTGGAACTAAAGGTGAAACTCCTGATGCTGGTGGCAACACTGGTACAGGCTCGCCAAGATCGTCAGCAGACTTTGATAAGGCGGTTGATACTAATGTTGAAGTTGATAGCCAGAGTAAGAGTTCTAACACCCCTATGGGTAAATTTGCTACTAATGAGCATGGTAATGAGGTCGTGAGCTCACCGCCACCAACGCCACCGGCGACAGGCTCACCTGGGCGGGGCCAAACGGATCAAAATGGGCCAGGTGGTGGCAAGGGGATGTAATATTGCTGCTTTGAGCGAATGAATGTAGAATTGGGGGGGGTAAAAGAATAGATCCTGAGTCAAGCGGCGTTGTTGCATGGCGGTTGAAAAAGGTAGGTAGTTGCGCTATTAAAGTACGTATGAAAAAATACAGAAAAGAACGCAACTGGTCGCAATATAACCAGAACTTAAAGAAAAT
>JAQXDF010000045.1 GCA_029251475.1 Rickettsiaceae bacterium | reverse complement strand
TGCTATTTTCTTTAAGTTCTGGTTATATTGCGACCAGTTGCGCTCTTTTCTGTATTTTTTCATACGTACTTTAATAGCGCAACTACCTACCTTTTTCAACCGCCATGCAACAACGCCACTCGAGCACAGAAGGCAGACAACACTAACTCTGTCTTCTGCAGCAAGTTGCTTAAAAAAATAATATAATACTCAACTTAGACTAATTGGAAAACACTACAAAATAGTTCACATCAATATCATCGGATATATACCAATTTTGTGTGATAGGAGACAAGGAAAGACCTTTCAGTTCTTGCAGACTCAAACTTGTATCTTGTGCCATGTTGGCAAACTCAGAAGGTTTAACAAACTTAGAATAATTATGTGTCTTTCTAGGCACCCACCTTAAAACATATTCTGCCATAATAATAGCTAGCAAGTAGGCTTTATGGGTACGGTTAATAGTAGAAAAAATAACTGTCCCTCCTTTTTTTACCAGCTTAGCAACATTACGAATAAATTCTTCTGGATGCGCTACATGCTCAATAACTTCAAGACATAAAATAACGTCATATTGCTCGCTAGACTGCACATATTCTTCGATCGTAGTATTTATGTAGGTAATTTCCAGGCCCTTGCTATTTGCGTATTTAGATGCAGAATCTATGTTACGTTTATTTGCATCTAAACCAGTAACATTGCAGCCCGCATTCGCCATTGAAACAGATGATAAACCTCCTCCGCATCCAACGTCAAGCACATCTAAACCCTTCGCTTCTCCAAATTTCTGCCTGATCACAGATTGTATGTATTCCATACGCACTGGATTAATTTCATGTAGCGGTTTGAATTCACCTTCTAGATCCCACCAATCTTGATTCGGCTGATTAAATTTATCAAGCTCTTCTTGATCTATAGATGATTTGTTATAGGACATTGTATATGCACGTTAATTTTCTATCAGACATTATCACATTTATTTTGTTATATCAATGATATGTGATCGAAGTTATTAAGTCATTGCTAAGTAAAACTTAATGCATTATTATATAATTAATACGAATAATCAATGATTGAGAAAAACATGTCAGAAAACCCTTCTAAAAAAATCATAGAGAATCTTAAAAAAAAGTGGAACATCAAGGATGACGCTCAGTGGGATAAATCTATGAAAGATGCTGGTACAAATCAGAATGAAATGGAAGACCTTGTAAAAGATTTTAACGAATCTGATATAGAATATTTCACTGCAAATGGACGCAATATTGCTAGTTTAGTTTTAGATACTCGTGATGATAAAAAAATAGCCAAAAATCAGCAATCTCCCAACAAAACAACCGCTCAAGAAAAGCCTAAAAAACTAACTAACGCAGCATACATAATCAAAGCAGCAAAAAGGATAAGAAATGAACTCTTGAGCAACACAAAAAGTGCCTCAAAGGCAGTTCAAACATTTGCTTCATCTATGTATAATAAAGCTAAATCTTCAAAAAAAGGTAGAGGTTAAAGGCTACAACCATCGCCTTTACTAAGTTAAATCTACTGAAATTACCTCGTTGCTATAGACGCATTAAAATGCTAATATGGTTACAAAATTTATTCGTATTATATGCAAATAGTTATCCAAAAATTTGGTGGAACGTCTGTTGCTAATCTAGATCGCATTAGACATGTTGCCAATATTATTAAAGCTGAAATTGATGCCGGCCATCGCGTATTGGGAGTTGTCTCAGCAATGGCGGGAGTAACTAACGCCCTAATAACACAATGCAATCAAGTATCAAAGCTTGATAAGCCAGATCAGCTACGCGAATATGATGCAGCAATTGCTAGCGGAGAAATTGTGACGGCTTCGATATTAGCACTTCAGCTACAAAATATGGGACTTAAAGCTAAATCATTACAGGGTTGGCAAATTCCTTTTAGGACAGATAAAATGCATGGTAATTCTCAAGTCACTAGCATTAATTCAGAGTTCTTGCTTAAATTACTTGATGATGGAGTCGTGCCTATTATCACCGGTTTTCAGGGAGTGACAGAAAATAACGATATTAGCACCCTTGGCAAAGGAGGGTCGGACACTAGCGCCGCCCTTATCGCCGCCGCTTTAAATGCCGATAGATGCGATATATACACAGATGTTGAAGGCATATTTACTGCAGATCCTAGAATTGTTCATGATGCAAAAAAAATAGATTACATCAATATTGATGAACTATATGCACTATGCGCCAATGGAGCGAAAGTTCTGCATCCACGAGCGGCCCTTGCTGCAAAGCGCTATGATTTTCAAATGCGCATTCTTTCTTCTTTTACTAATACACCAGGCACAATAGTTCAAACAAAAAAAGACACTATGGAAAATAAACTAGTAACAGCGATCACATCCAATAAAAACTTACTAAAACTAGATATTCAGCATAAAGCAGGAAGTTTCGCACCAATTCTTACTGAATTTGCGAAGGGAGGGATTCCTATTGAGCAAATATATAATTTAAATGACTCTAGATCTTCCATCATTGCCAACTTAACAGATAAGAACAAATGCCAATCACTGCTAGATAACTTGCAACATAACTCTATGCTTATAAGCTACGAATCAAACGCAGATATTTCTACGGTAACGATTGTTGGGTATGCCCTAAAAAACAATAGCAACTTAATGAAAGAAATTATTGAAATTGTGACTGATAGTAATATAGAGATATTATCTTCGCATTTATCTGATATTACGATATCACTACTTATTAAGGACCAAAATAATGAAAAACTTATCAAGTTTCTACATGATAAAATAATGGACTAATTCCATTACTTATTTGTTAATACTAGCCCTTTGCCTTGATTTTATTTAAAATATACATTCGGAATCTTTATGAAATATCTACGCTTATTATTTACGTCATCTTATAAAACAGAAATATTATCTGGTTTAACTGTAGCTCTTGCTTTAGTTCCTGAAGCAGTAGCGTTTGCCTTTGTCGCAGGAGTGCATCCATTGATCGGTCTGTATTCTGCATTTATAATTTGTCTTATTTGTTCTATGCTCGGCGGAAGACCCGGCATGATTTCAGGCGCTACTGGCGCTCTTGCCGTAGTAGCTGTGAACCTAGTATCGCAACATGGCTTAGAATATTTATTTGCCGCAGTAGTTTTAATGGGCATTATACAGATAATTGCAGGTATTTTAAAGCTTGGGAAGTTTATAAAAATAGTTCCTTATCCAGTGATGCTTGGTTTTGTTAATGGTCTTGCTATTGTTATTGGCCTTGCTCAACTTCAGCATTTCAAGTCTAGAGAAATTGATAATAGTTTACATTGGCTTTCTGGAGATAAACTATGGATTATGTTGGGATTAGTATCGATTACTATGCTTATTACAAAATACTTACCAAAAATCACACGTATAATACCATCCCCTCTTGCGGCTATCATTACAACTACTTTAATTGTTTTAGGGTTTAAAATTGATACAAGTCTTGTACGTGATCTTGCAAATATTGCTGGTGGTTTACCGCAATTTCATATCCCTAGAGTACCTTTAAATATGGATACTTTATATATTATATTCCCTTACTCAATAATACTTGCAGCTATTGGTTTGATTGAGTCTCTACTAACTTTAACATTGATTGATGATATAACTGATACAAGAGGGAAAAATAGCAAAGAATGTATTGCCCAAGGCATTGCAAACACTGTTACCGGGTTTTTTAGTGGTATGGGTGGATGCGCAATGATAGGCCAAAGCATGATCAATATTAAATCTGGTGCTAGGAAATATTTATCCGGTATTGCTGCAGCTTCATTTTTATTATTCTTTATCATGTACACTTCTAGTCTTATCGAAATGGTACCTATAGCAGCTTTGGTAGGAGTGATGTTTATGGTAGTAATTGATACTTTTGAATGGGTAAGTCTACGCATACTTCATAGGATACCCAAGTCGGATGCTTTTATAATTGTAGTAGTAACTACAGTTACTGTATACACCGATCTAGCCATTGCTGTTATAGTTGGAATAATAGTAGCTGCTATTGTTTTTTCTTGGGAAAGCGCCAAGCATATCACTACGGATAATAAAATTGATCCCAATGGTACTAAAGTATATAAGCTTTATGGACCTTTATTTTTCGCTTCAGCTAGCCGCTTTAGAGAGCTTTTTGATCTAGAAAATGATCCTGATGATGTTGTAATTGACTTCGAGCATTCAAGAGTTTGGGACCACTCTGGACTAGAAGCTATAGATGCACTAACAGAGCGATACTTTAAAGCTAATAAAAAATTGAGTCTAAAACATCTAAGTAGTGATTGTCATAGTTTATTGAAAAATGCTAGTAATGCTATTGAGCTTAACCTAAGCGAAGATCCACATTATATGGTTGCAGTAGATAAGGAATAATAATTTTGATTATGTTGCAGATATTGCTTCTGACCCAACTAATTATCTAGCATTATACAAAATGAATATTAGGCCATTTTAGGTGGCCTAAATTATTTAAGTATTTCGAAGTATTTTATTTTTCCCCAGAGACACTAATACGAAATTTTAGTATTAGGGATTTATGAATGCAAACGCCCAAAGCTTATTCAGGGCGTTTGCATATTACTACTCGCCCTTGCTAGAACTAAGAACCATGATAATTTGCTTACCTTCCATTTTTGGTTCCATATCCATCTTAGCGCTTTCGCCTAGCTCTTCTACAATCTTATCAAAAACTTCATGCCCCTTTTCTCTATGAACGATCTCACGCCCTTTGAACCATAGAGAAACTTTGACCTTGTCACCTTCTTCTAAGAATTTTTTGATTTTTGCCACTTTAACATTAAAGTCGCCTTGACCAATATTAACCTTGAACTTCATTTCTTTTAATGCAGTTCTTTTTTGTTTTTTCTTGGCCTCTTGTTGTCTTTTTTTAGCATCGTACTTATATCTACTAAAATCTAAAATTTTACATACAGGTGGCGATGCAGTGGGGGATATCTCTACTAAATCTAGCCCTGCTGCTGCTGCTTTTTCAGTTGCTTCTCTTAAAGTCACAACGCCAATCATTTCACCATCTTCGCCAACTAGGCGTACCTTTTCTGCTGTAATTTCTTTATTAGATTTTGGAAATTTACTCGATTTAAACTTAGATATAAAACTACTCCTATATTTACTTAATATGCTTTTCTGAATTATTTCAGGTACTTGTTATTTTCTGTTTCTACTATACGTATCAACTCATCAAGAGTAACAGTTTCTTGCTTCTCAACCCCTAAATAACGCAGAGTAACAGTACCATCTTCTTGCTCTTTTTTTCCTATAACTGCAATAATTGGTACTTTTTGGTTAGAAAAATTACGAATTTTATAATTAACCTTTTCCCTAGAAATGTCAAGAGATGATCGCACTCCAGCCTCTATAAGCCTGCTATTTATGTGCTCTATATGCTCGTCTAAATCATTTGTTATACCAACGATCCCAACTTGCACCGGAGCTAGCCATAATGGAAACTTACCAGCATATTCTTCGATCAAGATACCCATAAAACGTTCAAAAGTACCAATAATAGCCCTGTGAAGCATAACTGGCCTAGACTTTTGCCCACCGGCTGATACATATTCTGCATTTAGTCTTTCTGGTAGCACAAAATCTACCTGCAATGTACCGCACTGCCAATCTCTACCAACTGCATCAGTTAGTACAAATTCTAGTTTAGGGCCATAAAATGCTCCTTCACCTGGATTCATTTCATATTCAAGCCCAGCTTCTTTAACCGCAGTTTTCAATGCACTTTCTGCCTTATCCCAAACTGCATCTTCTCCAGCTCGAACATCCGGACGATCCGAAAATTTTATCTTAACTTCTTCAAACCCAAAATCCTTGTATACTTCCAACAACAACTTGCAAAAAGCAACAGTCTCACTGTTGATTTGATCCTCCGTACAGAAAATATGACCATCATCCTGTACAAAATTACGCACGCGCAGTAAACCATGCAAACCTCCAGAGGATTCATTGCGGTAACATGAACCAAACTCAGCCATACGAAGAGGCAAATCACGATAACTCTTCATACCTTGATTAAAAATCTGTACGTGACAAGGACAACTCATAGGCTTTAATGCATGAATTTTATCTTCATTTTCAACGGCAAACATATCCTCACGGAACTTTTCCCAGTGACCTGATTCTTCCCATAATTTCTTATCTACCACCCCAGGAGTATTTACTTCGATGTAATTAGACTTCTGTAGCTTTCTTCTAATATATTGCTGTAATGTACGATATATAGCCCAACCTCTATCGTGCCAAAATGGCATTCCTTGAGCTTCTTCTTGAAAGTGGAATAAATCTAGCTCTCGTCCCAATTTGCGATGATCGCGCTTCTCGGCTTCTTCTAGTCTATATAAATGAGTATCTAATTGCTCTTTTGTTGCCCAAGCAGTTCCATATATACGTTGCAACATTTCGTTATTGCTATCACCGCGCCAATATGCCCCAGCGACCTTCATAAGCTTGAAATGCTTGATGCGTCCAGTTGACGGACAATGCGGACCACGACATAGATCTACAAAATTTCCTTGTCTATAAAGAGTTATTTTTTCGCCCTCCGGTATAGATTCTATAATTTCTGCTTTATAGAACTCTCCCATGCCCTTGAACATACTTATAGCGTCATTGCGATCCATTTCCTCGCGGATGAATTTCTCGTTACGCTTAACGATATGATGCATTTTCGCTTCAATTTTTTCAAGATCCGCAGTAGTAAATGGAGTCTCTTTTGCAAAATCATAATAAAAACCATCTTTAATGGCCGGCCCAATCGTTACCTGTATATCAGGAAAAATCTCTTTAGCAGATTCTGCAATAATATGCGCAGCATCGTGACGGATGATCTCTAATACTTCTGGATCTTTATCGGTTAAAATACGAAAATCACAATCGGCACTTATTGGCGCGGATAAATCAACCAGATCACCATCTACTTCTACTACCATTGCGGCTTTAGCCAGCGAAGGCGAGATAGAAGCAGCTATTTGGTAACCAGTAACACCGCTTTCAAATTGTTTTTTTGACCCATCAGGGAAAGTAATATTAATCATGTTTTATAAATTTAGATTTTGCTTGCTCTAACCATAAGTTAGGTTTAAGTTTTATATCATTTTATTAGAAAAAATCCAAACAAATAATACAAAACACATGGTAAATATTCCACACTGGCCAAAGGTCCCCCTCTGGAACGCAGAGCCTAGACAAGATCTCTCTAGCACACTAGCTATTTTAAAGGAGCTAGGCGATCCACAAAACCAACTACCCCCTACCATACACGTCGCTGGCACAAACGGAAAGGGATCTACGGTCGCCATGCTAAAAAGTATCTTTATGCAAGCAGGATACAAGGTCCATAGCTACACCTCGCCCCACATACTAGAATTCAATGAGCGAATTCAGCTAAATAACGAACCAATTACTGACTCTCATCTGCATGAAAATCTAGAAAGAGTGAAAGAAGCATCCGACAAACTTGGATTAAATCCTGGGTTTTTCGAAGGAACTACCATAGCTGCTTTTCTTGCCTTTGCAGAAACCAAAGCTGATATTTTATTATTAGAAACTGGCCTCGGTGGGCGCATTGATCCAACGAACGTAATTACGAACCCTATACTAACAATAATCACACCTATTTCTTATGATCACATGGAATATCTAGGCAATGATATTTTACATATAGCTTTTGAAAAAGCCGGTATAATTAAAAAGAACGTTCCATGCGTCGTTGGCCCGCAAATCGATGAAGTATATAATTTACTCTTTAATAAATGTGATGAGATGGAAGCACCCTCTTTTTCTTATGAATATGATTTTTATGCACAAAAATCTGATAATCGATTACATTACCAGTCACAAAAAATTCATCTTGACCTACCAACTCCCGCATTAATAGGTGACCATCAAATACAAAACGCATCTAGCGTAGTAGCGGCCATAATGCTGCTTAATGACAAATTCCAAATAACGCTCGAGCAAATAAAAAATGGCCTAACTTCTGTAAACTGGCCTGGCCGACTGCAACTAGTAAGTGATCATAAAACGAAAGAATTAGTTGGTGATAATATAAAAATCTACCTAGACGGAGCACATAATAACGATGGAGCTAAGGCCCTTGGTCACTGGATAGAAAACAACGCCCACGGAAATGTTTATCTTATCTTAGGCATGACCCGTAATCGCAATGTATTGGATTTTTGTACCCATCTAGCTGATTTTATAACTGAAGGCATCGCTGTGAATGTTAAATCTGAACCCTCAAGCTATAGCGCGCAAACCCTTGCCAATCATGCCAATGAATATAAAAAATTATTCACAAAAGCAGATTACATAGATGACGCAATACAACACATAAAGTCCATAAATAACAATAAACCAGCTACCATCATAGTAACTGGTTCATTATTTTTAGTGGCTGATTTCTTGAAAATGGAGCCTAAATAGCATAAAAACCACACTCCTATTGATTAAATAGTTATGATTTAATTAATTTACTATAAAGACCTTGATTCACTTTGCATTCAATGTAAGATTAAATTGTGTTTAATTTATTCAACCAAACCAAAAAGAGGTACACCATGAATGTTTCAAGACTTCACATCGAACTAAATACTGACCTAGTATGGCGTTTATTTTTTCTTTTCAGCGCTTTTTCTATTGTTCTAGTTGCATCTGAAAGCGCTTTTGCCGCCGACAATGATGTCATAGGAGACACTCTGTGCAGATTAGTAAATAATCTTTCCGGCGGTATAGCCAAAGGTATTGCAACACTAGCTATTTTCTCTGTTGGAGTTGGTCTTTTTCTAGGAAAACTAAACTGGGGTATTGCTGCTGCAACTGCTGCAGGTGTAGGCGTAATCTTTAGTGCTCCTCAATTAGTAGCTTTCTTAAGTGGAGAAGATGATGCAACTTGCACTGTCAGCAGTGACTCATAGCACTATTTAACTAGCAATCTTCTAGTTAAATATTTAAGCTTAAAAAAAGCACTATGTAGGAATTAATTATTCTTATATAGTGCTTTTTTAAATTTTGTCTATTTTTTCTGAGCGCTTAATTGTATGTTATAGATAGGTAACTTATAAAAATATTTGATATGGGAATTTTACATAACCTACATACTAAGCAAATCTCGACAATAATCACAAAAGTTTTTTTTATAATCATTTGCAACATGCTGATATGCTCTGCACAGGCGAGTGAAAATAAAATTCTTGTAACCCCAACAAAACTCAACTTTTCTAACTTTCACGATAAATTTACTGCAATTGGACAGGTTAAATCCGAGCATAGCAGAACTTATAATGCAAAAATAACAGGTACTATCGACTCTATAGCGATCTCCCAAGGGCGCAATGTATCAGCTGGAGACGTTCTAATTACAATTGATGAAGACCTAGCAAACGCAACAAGAGAAAGAGCGCAAGCTACTTTTGATGCCGCGGAATCTAGCCACAAAAGAGATTTATCCTTACTGGAAAAGAAAATAATCAGCAGCGATGTTTCCGACAAATCTAAAGTCGCACTGGAGGGAGCTAGATTCGACCTGGTCAATGCTTTAAATAAATACGAAGATATGATTATTACCGCTCCGTATGATGGATATATTGGCGTATTGCACGCTAGAGTTGGTGATGATGTAAAAATAGGAGATTATTTATTTAGCATAGTAGCTAATGGAGTAAAAACTGTTTTTATTGATCTGCCAGAAACTATGCATGCAAAAATAGATCAAGATTCGCTAATTTATGCATATGATTCGAATAACACAAAGATACAAGGTAAATTAATAGCTGTTTCTGATTACTTAAATGACAATGGGACGATCACTGCCAAAGTCGCATTCCCTGCTGATAGTTTTTTAATTCATGGAAGTTATATTGAAGTAGAAATGATATTTTCTCAGCACGAAGCCCTAGCCATCCCAGAAAAAATCCTACTTAAAAATAATAACGGTAATTTTGTATATAAAATAACTGATGATAATAAAATTAAGCAAGTTTATATCACCACCGGATCTAGAACAGATAATATGATCGAAGTAGTTTCTGGTGAATTACAAAAAGATGATTTGCTAGTTTTAAGCGGACTTACAAAAGTTTATGATGGAGCGATTATAGAAACAATTGACGCTGCTGCTGATCAACCTGAATAAATTAATCTATATATAATACTAACTATGATTCTACCTGAAATTTGCATCAAAAGACCAGTATTCACTATAGTACTTAGCCTAATCATACTTGCCTTTGGTTCTATATTTTTTACCAAACTACAAGTACGTGGTACACCAAATATTGCACCGCCAGTTATTACTGTGCAATCTTCTTACGCAGGAGCTGACGCCTCCTATATGGAAAAGCAAATTACAACCAATATTGAAAAAGAACTTAAAACCACTAAAAACCTTAAAGCAATATCTTCGACTAGTAGCGTTGGGTCAAGCGTCGTTGTACTTCAATTCAACTTGGATGCTGATATTGAAACCGCCCTTAATGATGTGAGATCTAAGATATCAGATGTCACTATCTTTTTTCCAGATGACATGAAAGCCCCTTCTGTAGCAAAAATGGACGCGGATGCGTGGCCTAGTTTTTGGATCAGCGTAAATAGTGAGAAACATGACAGCCTAGAACTCACTAGAATATCTGACAATCAAATTAAATCTGCCCTGGAAAAGCTACCTACTGTTGGAAACTCTCAAGTATATGGTGCACGCTACTACTCTATGCGCATTGAACCTATTGCAACTAAAATGTTTCAACATAAGCTTACTCCTTTTGAAATAGAATCTGCCGTACGGTCGCAAAATAAAGATTACCCTGCTGGATCTATCAAAACTAATGCCCGAAGCTTTTCTATAAAACTATCTGCGGCCATTAATACTTCGGAAGAATTTGGAAATATTATTATAAAGAAATATCCTGATGGAACTATAGTTAAGCTTAAGGATATTGCTAATATTGGCCTAGAACCACATGAAAATGATGTAATCTTGAGGTATAATGGCAAACCATCATTGGCAGTAGGTCTGATTAAACAATCTACTGCTAATATAATTGAACTAGCAGACTCCATACGCGCAGAGCTGCCGCAAATTAAAAAAAACCTACCAGCTGGCGTAGAAATTTCTATAGCCTATGACTCGTCTATTGCTGTAAAAGAATCAATTTATTCTGTTTATCAAACTATTGCAGAAGCAATTATCCTTGTGGGGCTTGTGATATATCTATTCCTTGGTTCTCTGCGCATTACTCTGATTCCGCTTGTTACTATTCCTATTTCACTAATTGGTACATTTACAGCTATGTATCTATTAGGATTTAGCATCAATACATTTACTCTCCTTGCTATGATTCTTGCTATTGGCTTGGTGGTAGATGATGCAATTGTAATGCTTGAAAATATATTTAGACATCATCATGAGTTAGGCAAAACGCCTATTCAGGCGGCCCTAGATGGTTCAAAAGAAATAGGATTTGCTATTGTCGCAATGACCATAACGCTAGCTTCTGTATTTCTTCCTATTGGTCTTATTGATGGCTTTCTTGGAAAGCTTTTTGTTGAATTTGCCTGGACTCTAGCTTTTTGCGTTTTATTCTCTGGCTTTGTTGCGCTTACTCTTACCCCTATGATGACAAGTCGTATGATTAAATCATACGATGCTCCTAAACCAAAAATCTTACAATTTTTTGACTCTATATTGCTTAAAACACAAACAGCCTATATTTATTCACTAGGCGTTGCACTAAACAATAAAATTAAATTTTATGCAATATGCTCTATATCTATTATTGTCCTTGTTGCTAGTTTTATGAACGTACAAAAAACCTTTATTCCCGAGGAAGACTCTGGTTTTTTACAAGTTTTTTTCAATGGTCCAGAAGGGTCTAGCACCGAAGAATCTTTGAAAACATTTATGAAAGCTGAAACCATATTATCTGATCGAGATGATATATTAGGATTCTTAGGAGTAGTTGGATTTGGCGGAGGAGAAAGCGGAATGGCTTTTATTCCACTAACTGATTGGAGTGCGCGCTCAAAATCTCAAAACCAAATCAAACAAGAATTAAATACAGAATTTTCTCAACTGCCAGGAATGTCTATTTTTGCAGTAAGCCCTCCGGCTATTGGAGGTGGAGGCGGCTCCGATAAACCTATACAATTTAATTTACAAACGTCTTTAGAATATGATGACCTAGATAGAACTTCCCAAAGCTTCATAGATCGTATGAAATCTAACCCTATGTTTCAAAACATAGAGAGGGACTTTAAAGCATCAACTCCAACCTTAGAGATAATTATAAATAGAGAGAAGGCTTATAGGTATGGAACTAATATTAATACAATCGGAAAAACCATACAATATCTAATAGCAGGGCGCCAAGTTGGTGACTTCAGGTTGGGCAATGATATATATGATGTAATGTTACGATATGACGTCAAAGATAGAAATACACCGAGCGACTTAAAGAAAATATACATCCAATCAGACAATGGAAACTTACTGCCCATAGAAACTATTGTAGACATCATTGAAACGATTACCGTGAAAGAATATCAGCATTATAATGGTTCTAAATCAATCAGCATTACCTCTGATATGTCTGAGGATTCTAGCCTAGGAGAAGCTGCCCAAGAAATTGAAAATATTCCTCAAGATATTTTGGATACCAATAATACGCAGCTGAAATTCTTAGGGCAAATAGATCAAATGAATGAATCAAGTGGGCAATCCCTAATCACTTTTTTATTCGCTCTAGTCTTCATCTATCTCATTCTATCAGCTCAGTTTGAAAGTTTTTTAGACTCATTACTAATTATAATGGCAGTACCCTTCTCTATCACTGGTGGTGTTATGGCTCTGTGGATTTGTGGAAACACCCTAAACATGTACAGTAATATTGGATTAGTTACGTTAATTGGATTGGTTACTAAAAACTCCATTATGATCGTTGAATTTACCAACCAATTACGAGAAAACGGTATGCTTATATCTGATGCCCTGATTGAGTCCGCGAAATTGCGTTTACGCCCTATTTTAATGACCAGTATTGCCACTATATGCGGAGCATTGCCTTTGGTTCTAGCTACTGGAGCTGGCGCAGCCTCATCCAATTCAATTGGAATTGTTATTGTTGGAGGCATGCTACTTGGTACATTATTTACTATTTTTGTAATCCCAGTGCTTTATCAGACCTTCAAAAAGGAAACTACATGAAAGTATTAGGAATAGACCCTGCCCTGACTTGCCTTGGTTGGGGAATAGTGCAATTAGACAGCCCTAAAATTAAATATATTAGTAGTGGCACTATCAAGACAAAACCTTCTACTGACCTGCATTTACGACTCTACGACATAGCCAGCACTATAGAACAACTCATTGAACTACATAAGCCACAAGCAATAGCCCTTGAAGAAACTTTTGTAAACGCCAATGCTGCTAGCTCTTTAAAACTTGCCTATGTGCGTGGAGCTTTGATGTTCGTCATAGGAAAGAGCGCCATTCCTTTTTATGAATATGCTCCAAATAAAATAAAAAAAACTATAGTAGGGGCTGGCCATGCAGATAAAGAGCAAGTCAAGCATATGGTCAATATTATTATCTCGGGAGAGACAAAACATATAGGCTTTGACGAAGCTGATGCACTTGCGATTGCTTATACATGCCTGATTGACAAAAAGTCTCTATAAATATTCACGCTCACTATTAGCGAATAAAACTTCTTTGATATCTTATTGTACACTCACAATATAAAGATATTAACATGCACAGATTTACACACCATAAAGGAATAGAACTCATCAAGATTTTTGAGGGATTCCACCAAGAACCTTATTTGTGCTCTGGAGGATATTTAACAATTGGCTACGGTCATAAATTACTGCCCAGCGACAGATATAAAAAAGTCACGCAAGAAAGAGCAGAAATCATCTTAAGAAAAGATCTATTACGATCTGAACGCTCAGTTCTAAAATATATTACTAGCCCACTCAATGATGATCAATTTTCAGCATTAGTTTCTTTTACTTTTAATGTGGGAGCGGCTGCTTTACAGCGCTCAACTTTAAGACAAAAAATAAATTACGAACTATACAAAGAGGCCAGTAAAGAATTTACGAAATGGATCTATGCAGGAGGCAAAAAAATACCAGGACTCCTAAGGAGACGCAAAATAGAGAAGGAACTTTTTTTATCCATAGATTAGTTAGCTAGTTGCAAGAGAGAAATTAACATGCTAAATATAGCGTAAAATTACTTAGACTCTATATTTAAACCTATAAAATACATATGCCCCCAACAAAAAAATTCAAATCTACTCAAACAGATGAACTAACACCAACTAGTATAATTAACGCTAAGTGCATCACAATATCACAACGCGCAGTCGAAACGAAGCCGATATTAGATGATGAATATATTAATTTGCTTTTTGACATGATACTCTACAAGCAAGAATTACACGAACACTTCACTGAAGCAAGGACCTCAGGTAATTGTGATAATCTCATGGATTTTTTAGGAGATACATTTTAATAATAACTAAACATACTAAATCTAGAATTTGACCAAAATAATAATTTATGGTAAAAACTCATAGTGCAATTTTATATATTTTTTTCTTATTGAAACATTCATGGCAAAACAACTTACTGAACTTGACATAGATCCCTATTTTGACCTAGAAGGTGGCATAATGGATCTTAAAAAACAAATGAATGCTGTGATTTTAGCTCATTTTTACCAAGATTCAGATATTCAAGATATTGCAGATTTTGTAGGTGATTCACTTGAGCTATCGAGAAAGGCTGCCGAAACCACAGCTGATACAATTATATTTTGTGGTGTTAAATTCATGGCAGAGGCGGCCCTGATCCTAAACCCAAAAAAACAAGTATTATTGCCTGATTTGAAAGCGGGATGTTCTTTAGAATCATCTTGCCAACCAGCAGAATTCAAGAAATTCAGAGAAAAATATCCAGACCATGTAGCTGTTACCTATATTAATTGCTCGGCTGAAATAAAGGCAATGTCTGATATAATTGTAACTTCTTCAAGTGCTGAACAAATCATTAACTCAATACCTAAAGATAAACAGATATTATTCGCGCCTGATAAACATTTGGGGCACTATCTTATTCGCAAGACAAATCGCCAAATGACATTATGGGATGGTTCATGCATAGTGCATGAAAACTTCTCCGAGCGCGCATTAATACGCCTCCGAGCCGCTCACCCAAAGGCACACATAATTGCACATCCTGAATGCCCTGCATCTCTACTAGAATATGCAAACCATATTGGTTCTACTTCTTCTTTGCTTAATTATGTCAAAGATAATAATGGGTTAGAATTTATTGTTTTGACAGAGCCTGGAATTATTCATCAAATGCACAAACTATCCCCTGACAGCATATTTCATGACGTTCCCTCTCTATCAGAAGTCTGTACGTCTTGTAGTCAGTGCCCTTATATGCGCCTTAATACTATTGAAAAAATATATTTATGCATGGTTAATCAATCTCCTAGAATAGAGCTAGACCCCCAAATTGCTGACAAAGCAAAGTTGGCTTTGGACAGAATGTTAACTGGGAAATATTAGTATAGATCCTAATTTATATTTTCAGATTTTACCTTATCTAGATTTTACTTTTGTTTGACTGCCTTTTTTAGCTCTATCTGATTCTAGTTTTTCACAAGCGCTTGATTGTTGGGACAGAGATGAGCCTTTAGCTTGAGGCCGATGAGAATTACTTGCTAGTTCCTTAGTAGGTGCTAGGTCCTTATTAGGAGCTCGTTCCGGTGCAGTCTTTTTAGAATTAAAAAGAGGCTTAAATGATCGCACAACTAAATCTACCATATAGATAATCATATTCTTAATTTTTGTTGTGTAATCATACACTTGACTACTGGCTTTTACAGTGGGCAACACTACATTTTGAATTAATGATTTAGCGTGCATTTGATTAGGGTCGGCTAGAAAATTTTTCAAAATCCGAGACGAAGCGCTATTTCCTAAAGTTGAGTCTACAATTTTATTTGTAATATGAGAATTATCTTTCATAGCTTGCAACAAATTAGGGTTTTCATCAAGAAGCTTGAAAAACATTGTAAAAGCATCGCTTATTTTATTGTTTTTAATGACATTGAACATACCTGATATTTCATCTATATTCTCTAATAAAATCGGTCCAAAATCACCAAGAAGTTTATTGGTACTTTCTACGTCCAAGCCATATGAACCTAATTTATCTTTTTCAAACGATGGCAGCGTTCTATGCTCTTGAATATATACATCTATTTCTTGATCGTCTTGCAGCTCAACAGATTCTTTTAAAAACTTTATCTTAGAATTTGCTGTAGCATCTCGCATTTCTTCCCAAGATTTTTGAAGCGCTTCCTCTTCACCCTTCCTTGATGCAAGGTAACTTTGGAAAATATTAACTACAGCAGGTGCATTATTTTGAATGGGTAACTTAAAATCATCCAGTTTAAAACGAGACAGAGCGTCTTTAGTTGACTCGCCGGCATTAATAGCACTTAGAAGATTTGATGTTTCATCTAATTGCTGCAACAAAACCGGTCCAAAATCGTCAAGAAGTATATTGAGACTTTCTACGTCCAAACCATATGAACCTAATTTATCTTTTTCAAACGACGGCAGAGTTCTATGCTCTTTAATATATACATCTAGCTCCTGATCATCCTGCAGATCATCCACATATTTTTTTAAAAAATTTACCTTAGAATCCTCTGGAGAACCTCGCATTTCTTCCCAAGATTTTTGGATATAATCTTCGTTGTCCCTCCTTGTTACAAGATAACTTTGTATAATCTCAGTAATACCAAGTTTTCTATCTTGAATACACTGCTTCAAACTATTATTTTTCTTCACTTCTCCTAGTATTGTTGCATAGAGTTCTATCCCATCTATTGGTTTATCTTTAGTTTGATTAATATACTGAGTAATGATATTTTGTAGCGCTATTACCAACGCTAAGGGCTTTGCCCAAAGATTCTGCTCCATTATTATCAAGCACTCCATCTTTTTGAAACAAACAATCTATTTCCTTCGCGAAGGAATCTCTTATTTTTTTGTTTCCTGCAATTCTTGTAATAAAATCCTTAGTTACAGGGCTTTGCAATAGAGCTGCTTGAAAGGCTGGAGTAATAATTTCTTTAGAATTATTATATAGTGGAGATAACTTCAAAGCGTTTCTTGGGTTAAACAGCGCAAACTTCGCCCAATCTGCTAGATTTAACTTAGACTCATGGTTTTCTATGTTCTTTGGCTGATTATCTTGTATTAATTTTATAAATATATTGTCTTCCAATGGATCTTGAGCCATCAACCCTTCAAAAGCCTTAAGTATATCTTGATTATAATCATTTGATGGATTTTCTGGCATTCTAGCAATTATTTAAATACAACACAATTAACTGTATAATAATACCTAGATAATTCAAATGATTATTACCTTCAGCTACCAGCAAATATATCAAAGATGGCAAAACCAACACTTCAAATCCTTATCTAGATCGAAGATTAGGCTTTCTAGATCCAGGCCTTGCTAGCTTCCTGAGGGAAGGCGTTGGTGTCGTGGAAGATTTTTGTGAATTATAACTCAAATACCCTAGTGGGCTAAACGATTTAAAGACTGAAGCCATACCACTACTTATGCCATTTTGAACTAATGAAGTGGCAACACTAGTAATGCCATTTTGAACTTTTGTTGCATAACCCTTTACTTTCTTTATGGCATTTGCCGCTGGAAACACTACATTTTGAATTAATGATTTAGCGTGATTTTGATCCGGATTAGCTAAAAAACTTTGTAAAACCTGAGACGAATAGCCATCTCCTAATGTTTTATCTAATGCCTTATTTATAAGATCAGAATCATTTTCCATATATTCCAATATCTTTGGATCTTTATCTATCATGTTAAAAAAAGTTTTACCGCCCTCAATATACTCTCCTTCATTATAAGCCTTCAAAAGACGTTCAGTTTCATCTCGTTGCTGTAACAAAACTGGTACAAAATCCTTTACAAGCTTATTTGCATCTTCTACATTTAAGCCATATGCACCTAATGTATCTTTTTCAAAAGATGGTAGAAGCTTGTGGTTTTTAATATAATAATCTATTTCTTTATCATCTAGCATGCCTACAGATTCTTGTAGAAAGTTCTTCTTTACCTCTGGTTTAGCATCTTTCATTGCTTCCCATGTGTTTTTTAGCACCTCTTCTTTGTCATTCCTAGAGCTGATATAATTCTGAATAACCTCAGTAAAAAGAGCGGCCCTATTTGCCACATAAATCTGAAATGACTGGGTCTTATTTACTTCACCTAATATACTCGCAGAAAACTCAAGAAAACCCATTGGCTTGTCTTTAGTTTGCAAAACATACTGAGTAATTATATTTTGCAAAGATTCTACATTCTTGTCATCTTTCAAAGCTTTTTTTAAAAGACCCACTCCATTATCATCAAACACTCCATGTTCTTGGAATAAATTCCCCCCTTCTTTTGCAAAAAGGTTTCTTATTTCTTCACTTCCTGCAATTCTTGTAATAAAATCCTTAGTTACAGGGCTTTTTAAGAGGGCTGCTTGGAATTCTGGAGTAATAATTTGCGACGAACGATTATATAGCGGAGCTAATTTCAAAACGTTCTTTGGATTATAATAGGCAAACATTGCCAAAGATGCTAGATTTAACTTAGGCGTATAATTTTTTGCACCCTCTTCCGTTTTTGGCTGCTTATCTCGTATTAATTTTACAAATATATTATCTTCCAATGGCTCCTGAGCCATTAATTCTTCAATGGCCTTAAGTATGGGACGATTATAATTGTTTGATGGGTTTTTTGGCATTATAACAATATTTAAGATGTAACACCAATCACTGTATAATAATATCTCAGTAATTCAAATGATTATTAGCTTCAGCCCCCTGCAAACATGTCAAAGATGGCAAAACCACCACTAGGATCAGGCTTAACGTCGTTTTTTTGCTGTTTGTCTTGATTTTACTGCAGATGAACTAATTTTAAGATTTTTGGCCTTACTTACTTTTTTTATTGATTTATGTCGAACACCAAAATGTGCATCTAACAATTTTACCATCTTTTTATCTCGTATCAGACTAGTTTTCTGGCCAGTGACAACACCTACCAAACTTTTATTCCCCCTAGTGGCCGTTGTAATTAGGTTACATCCTGCTGGGGTATGAAAACCGGTCTTTAATCCTTCTGCTCCTGGGTATGTTTCTGTTACCTTATTATGACCCTTTATAGTCTTGCCTTTAAAATTGAAGCTAGACTTATTAAAGAAGGAATAATATTTCGGAAAATCTCGTTTAATCGCAATAGTTAGCTTTGCCATATCGACCGCAGTAGTGTACTGCTTTGGGTCGTGCCAGCCTGAAGCATTAGTGAAATTAGTATTGGTCATACCAAGTTGTTTTGCCCTTATTGTCATTAGGCGTGCAAATTTCGCCTCAGAACCAGCAATATTTTCTGCAGCAACTCTTGCTGCGTCATTTGCAGATTTAACCGTTAAAGCTAAAATGGTATCCCTGACAGTAATGCGCTCTTTATGCTTTAAATATAACTTCGATGGTAGCGCCTCTGTAGCATATTTTGAAACATAGAAACTTTGATTCAAACGTAGCTTTCCGCTATCTAATGCTTCAAAAATCAAATAAATTGTCATGACTTTAGTAAGCGAAGCTGGGTATATTTTGCTTTTTGCATTGCGTGAATGTAAAATTTTGCCAGATTTTCCATCAACCACTAAACTTGTTTGAATAGGTTGTGGTATCTTTTTTTGTAAAGATCTTTTTTTTGCAGCTTCTACTGGCAATGTAGCAAACATAATGCTCATTGACAATATGATAGATACAGCAAAAGATGTTTTACTCACGTTAGCTCACATTAAAATATTAACTAAAATATAGGATAGCACATAAATATTAAATACCATCGAATAATTAATCGTTTGGTTTTATTTTAATTTCTTTAGTGAGTCTGATTCACACTTGCTTTATCAGAAAACCCGTATTTTCTATTAAGGTACCACAATAGGCACAAACCTGGTATAGCCAATATAATGGTCATAACGAAATACATGTCCCAACCTAAAATCTTCACAAGAGATCCACCATACATCACAATTGAATGGCTAAATAAACCTGATGCGCTACTGAGCAAAGCATATTGAGTGGCTGAGAATCGTTTATTACACAAACAAGCTAGATAACCAAGCAATGCTGCCGTACCTATGCCAGCTGCAACATTTTCTATTGCAATAGTAATCATTAGAGCGTTTACATCATGCCCCATATGATTCAACCAAATAAATGATGCATTAGTAACACTTTGAGCTATTCCACCGATTATCAGACCTTTAAAGTTACCAAGTTTATACATAATAAACCCACCTAAATAAGATCCAAAAAAGGTGGCTAACAAACCAAATATTTTGGTTACATTTGCAATTTCTGTCTTAGTAAACCCTAATTCCATATAAAATGGGATTGCTATTACACCAAGCATTGCATCTCCAAGCTTATAAAATACAACTGCTAGCAATATAATTATAGCACCATCCCTTTTTAGAAAATCTGCGAATGGATCTATAGTCATTACTTTCCATGAGTTTAGAGTAAAAACTTTAAATTCAGGGCGTACTACTTGGGGCTCTTTTAGAGTCAGAATAAATAAAATACCTACAATATATAGTGCAGCGATCACCTGGAATGCAACAGACCACCCATAATGATCAGCCAGATGCAAAGCACCAGCGCCAGAAATCAACATTCCTACTCTATAACCAGTTACAGCATTCACTACTGCTATTGATTGTTTGTCGTCGTCCATAATATCAATTCTGAATGCATCAATAACAACATCCAAAGTCGCAGAACTAATTCCTATAATTATCGTTAATATGTACATTTCCGCTAGAGATTCAACTGGATTATAAAAACTATAGGAAAAAATAACAAAGGCAATAAAAAATGAAAGCACGCACATCCAACTCTTGCGGTGACCTATTTTGTATATTATAGGTAAATCAATTTGATCAACAAATGGCGCCCAAAGAAATTTTAAAGAATAAAAAATTCTGGCAATAGCAAAACTAGTTATAACAGATATATCGACATTAAAATCCGTCATCCACCCTGACAGAGTGGAATAAATAATTATTAGTGGCATACCACTTAGTATTCCCAACAGAAATATTTGAAATTGCTTGTAGTCAGTAAATACTTTTAAAAA
This sequence comes from Rickettsiaceae bacterium, assembly GCA_029251475.1. Lineage (GTDB taxonomy): Bacteria > Pseudomonadota > Alphaproteobacteria > Rickettsiales > Rickettsiaceae > Megaera_A. The sequence goes on along the minus strand of JAQXDF010000045.1, from coordinate 12,443 downwards.
ATTCATAGCTTTCGTGTATATTATAAATAAATAGGAACATACTCTAAATCACACAAATATGTCAAGGGTATTATGAATTATTAAGTTTAATTCTAAAGCCTTATTGTGGAGCTCTTCTCCTGTAGGAATCAATTATTGCTTGGCTATCAATCATATTATTCATAACTGCAGAAGCCTTAGCTTTAATACGCTCTTCAACCTGGCTAGTATCTGCTGTTTTTTTCAAAGAAAAAATACTACCTTCTCCCTTCACAGAGATAGTCGTTAGATCAGAACTCGTTATATCATAACCCTACATGGGCTTATCAAAATAAAAGGAGAATATAGCTGAACCATCCAATGAAAATTTGTATAAATCAAATAAAGCAGAAGCTGTTGCTGAGCTATATTTTGTGGTCAAAACAATAGACGACAAATTCGCCACTCCTTTAGAAAACTCAAGATCAGTTTTTAAATCGCTTATTTCCGTCTCGCCAGTTAGCATTGCTTTTTTAACGCTATCATTTAAGTCCTTAATACTGAATCCTTCACTCCCAACATCTTCAATAAGATTGTCAATTGAGAAGTTTTGTACAGTAAGCCCCTTTGATACTATCTTTGACCTGGTGTATAAATTATATAATAGCTTGTCTAGTGTATCTCCGTTAGTAGACCACATTCCGCTCGCGCTTAGTAAGCCGCCGCTATATAACATGTTCCTAGGCAGCAATTTTGCTATTTCTAATACATGTATATTACTTGCCGAGTAAACAAAATTAAAAGTATAAGGATTCAATAATATACTTCCAGATGATTGCACCCTTCCACCCAAAACACCAATATCAAACTTTTTCACCTCCAACAAATCTTTAGTATTTTTAGCTTGAAATATTATATTATTGTATGAATTTGATCCCTGGACTAATTGACTCATTGCAAAATCCATTACTATGCTAATTTTACTTAAATCAAAGTTGTTTTTTATCTTTTCGCGTAAGCTTAGCATACCAGAAGGGCTTAGAAAATCTGCCTTCATAGAACCGTCTTTGATGACTAAAGATATTATCGGATTAATTTTCATCACATCTAAAACTACACTAGCATCTACCCAATCATTACCATCCTGGATATATAATTGATTCAATGATACAAAACCAGGTGCTAGCTCCAAATCACAACGTACATTTTGATATTCTTTGTTTTCCACTATCAATTTATCAAACGTTAGATCATAATTCACCATGGCCTTAAACTTTCGGATAGGAATATATTTATTTAAATAATCCTCATCCTTCATATCTCTAAACAAACTCTTGCTATAGTTGAATGCGCCTTTTAAAAACGGAAAATTATCCTTATCTAGATTTACATTAGAGAACTTAATAGCCGCATTAGAACGAGGAGAATTACCAATATATTTGGTAGAAACATTGCCAGATATATTAGTATCCTTGGTTTGTATAGCTAGATTATTCAATGATATATCCAAAGAACTTAGCTCTAAATCCGAAGACATAACAAAAGCTATAGGAGAACTAGTGCGCCATTCTTTTTCTCCAAAATATTCGACCCAATCATTTAAATCTCTGTGTTTCAATAAAATCTTACCATTGAACAAGCTTCTAAATGAGTTTTGGCTAATGATACCATCTATTTTAAAATCACCACCTTGATCTGCTTTTCCAGAAAAATCATGGAGATACAATTTTCCCTTTTCTGTTTTTGCCTTAATATTCACGTCACTTAAAGTGTTGTTTGCATTTACAACCACATCTTTTATAGAGATATCTGCTGTCATAGGATTTTTATTTAGGGATATATTTTTACCCCTGAAATACCTAATTACATAATCAACAGCTTTGTCTTTATTGGAACTTAATAATTTAGGTAAATACACACTTGAAAATTCTAGTTTAATGCTACTTATATCAGTGTTGTTTTTACTCAGATTAACCTCGCCAGAACCAACAAATGAATCAGAATCTATAGCAATATTTATAAAATCTAGAGAATAGTCGCTAGAGATTATATCACAACTTGCCAATATTTTTTCCTCGCTACCTTCTGCCAGAGAGCTATTTAAAGCTGTCTCTAAGTCTTTAATTACAAACTTACCTTTTTCTAATTTTTTGTTTTTGTAATTTTCTTCAAAATTAAAACTGTAACTCTGATCTGATATTTTTAATTTCAATAGCACGTCTGCCTGATTTTCTTCCATCAAACCTTCAAGCACACCAAATTTATCAATTTCGCCAGAAAAATCTGTTTTGTTTTCTTTTATTTTGAAATTGAAATTTTTTATAGCTAAAGGAATATCATCATCTGACTCAACAAAAAATAGCTGACCTATTTTTGCTCCTGATAAAGCAGTATCTCTTCCAATTAGTTCTGAAATCAGCTCATCATGATTTAACAAATTAATATCATCATTATTAAGCCTTACGACTACTTCCTCTATATCAAAGTCAGATATCTGTGGATCAAACGTAAGCAAAGATGCCAAAGAGAAATAAATCTTTATATTTTTGACTATAATTTTGTCTTTTTTCTCTATTTTATCAATTATCAAATAAGGTGTTGGAAATAGCTTTACAACAAGATTTCCCGTTTCCATAGCGGACATATCAATGTGTTCTTTTTTTACAAAGGCCTGATATATCTTTTGACGATCAATAAATTTAATAGAGGCAATGGCCATACCAGCCACCACAAAAACAATGATCATTGCACTAAAAAATATTTTTCTTATCATCTTAAAATTATTTATGTTATAAACAAACTATATTTAAAAGTAGTCTCTTTTAAACTATATATCAACTTCATGCGTACAAAATATGTCTAAAGAAGAGAATTTAATTTTAGTTGGTGTAATATCAGCAGCTAATGGCATCAAAGGCGATTTGTTAATTAAGTCATACACAGAAATTTCTGATAGCCTAACCCAGCTACCAATACTGTATAAGAACAACAATCCACTAAAATTAAAGCTAATTCGTAAAAACTCAAAAGGTGGGCTAGTTTGCAGGCTAGATAGTTGTAATAGTAGAAATGAGGCCGAGTTACTGAAAGGCACAAAGCTATATTGCCTAAGAAAAGACTTGCCCATCCCCGACGAAGAGGAATTTTATATAAATGACCTACGCGGACTAAAAGTCCTTGATCAAACAGGCGAGTCTATTGGAGAAATCGCAGAAGTCGCTAATTATGGAGCAGGCGATATTATTGAAATTAAATTTAATGATAATAGCTATGAAATGTTCCCTTTCACAGAAGAATTATTTCCAGAAATAACAAAAAATCACATTGTTTTACACCGCACTGAGCAACAAATATAGGCTTTATACTCAGCGACAATTAAGCTTATATCTAGGGCTATAGCCGTCAACTCTACTAGACTTAGTATTAAAACATTCCTAACAAATGTAAGCCATTTTAGAAAAGAACTGGCAGGCAATACAAATATGTGTTACTGTACCAACGCTACATAATTTTTAATCTGATTAAAATGAATTTATGAAAAACAAAAAACTACAAATATGTAATACTCTGATTCATCCAGGAGAAGAAGCAAATTTAGCACTACCCTTGCCCGATAATTATTCTTGTGCACCTCTTTATATGCCCATCAAGGTAATTCATGGTCTTAAAAAAGGACCTTGTTTACTTTTGTTTTCAACTCTAAATGGCAATGAACTAAATGGGATTGAAATTGTAAACAGAATTATGGAAAATACTAAGCCGGACCAAATTTCTGGCACAATCATCGCCATTCCTGTAATGAATGTTTATGGACTTACTCACTTTCCATCTCCTTCTCCTTCCAATGAGCGCTTAATTGATTGCTTCCCTGGTAAAGTAGATGGGACATATGGAGAAAGATTTGCCCATATATTCATAGAAGAAATCCTGAAAAAAGCAGATTACTGCATTGAACTTGATACAGGGGATTTGAATCATAATATTCTGCCTCAAATATACTGCAATGAGAATTTAAAAGAATCTAAACAGCTTGCAAAAGCCTTTAACCCGCCTGTTATTACAAATATTTCTTTTGATGACAACTCCTTGCGTCAAACCACTGAGGACCTACATATTCCTTTGTTAGTCTACCAAGCCGGAGAAGCTATGCGCTTTGATGAAAATGCTATTAAAGTTGGCTGCACTGGTATAACTAATATTATGCACGCTCTCAATATTATGTCATCAGATCTTCCAGAGCAAACAAAACCTCTATTCTCACAAAAAGAAAACTGGATATCAGCACATACAGCGGGAATTCTACACACAAATTACTCCCTAGGACAAGTTATCAAAAAAGGAGAGATATTAGGGAAAATAACCGACCCATTTGGTACTGGATCAAAAGAAAAAGTAAAAGCACCTAAAGATGGAATCATAGTAGGCATTAATACTACTCCATTGGCCCATGAAGGAATGCCTCTTTTTAAAGTAGCTTCTTTTGTGGATTATGACAGAGCTGAAACAGCTATTGAAGCATGGGACAAGCGTCAAGATACAAGCTTCTTAGATTAATAAAAAAGGTCCACTTAATATGCTAAAAGAAAATAAATTTTCCGCGCAGGGCATTTTTATATGGTTAATTTGTGCTCTTTTTTTCTTGTATGAATTTTTATTGCGTACAGTTTTAGGTACGTTTCAGAAGCCAATAATGTCGGATTTTGAACTAACCACCATAGAATTTTCTATGGTAAGCTCTACTGTATATTTGCTTATATATTCTTTTATGCAAATCCCAGTCGGTCTAATCGTTGATCATTTTGGTCTTAAAAAACCTCTCTTAGCGGGAGCTTTGATTTGCAGTGTCTCTATTATAGGATTCTCTTTTTCTCAGACGATGGGATGGGCTATATTTTTTCGCGCACTAATGGGACTTGGATCATCTTTTGGCTTTGTTTGCCTTTTAATATCAGTTTATGACTGGCTTCCTAAAAAACACCTAGCCTTTATGGTAGGAGCATCTCAATTTATTGGAACCATGGGGCCGATGATGGCAGCTGGTCCGCTTGAATCAATCTCAGAACAAGGTTCTACTGGATGGCGTGAAATATTTTTTATTCTTGGAGTTGTTGGTTTTCTTATTTCTGCTTTGGTATTTTTGTTTGTAAAAAATAACCAAGAAAAAGCTGGAAGCTTTAAAATTTTAAAAAGACCAGAATCTATACACAAAACGTTTAGCGTTCTATTCTTCAATACTCAAGCTTGGTCTATTGCTCTTTTTTCTGGGTTGGTTTATTTCTCACTAGAATACCTATCAGAAAACGAAGGAAAAGATTTTATTATTCTAAAAGGGCACACAAACAACTTTGCTTCGTATATGATTACTCTTGCCTGGTTTGGCTATGCCATTGGATGCCCAATCACAGGTTTTTTATCCGATAGGCTTCAGCGCCGTCGTCCATTTTTGATAATAAATGCTTTTTTGGCATTGTTTGGCTTAATTCTTGTAGTGTATACAACGCAAAAATACTTTATCATCTTGGGGGCTTTATGCCTTGGAGTAGGCGCAAGTGGACAAAGCAACTGCTTTGCCCTAATGGCAGAGCAGTTCAAGAAGGCCTATCTTGCTGCAGCTCTTAGCTTGAACAACACTCTAACTATGTTTTTCTCTGCTATAAATGCACCCGTCTTAAGTGTATTTATAGATCAATCACGTAGAGAGACTATCGTGCCTGATATTTCAAACTATGATGTAGCTTTCACCCTACTAATTGCCCTTGTTGCATTATCTTTGATTTTTCCAATTTTTTTCATTAAAGAATCATACTGTAAATCTAAAGCTGACTTTACTATTTTATAGGTTTACAAAAAGAATATTTAAAATTTATTCTGCCATTTTTTCTTTTAGTGAATTTATTATTTTACTAAGTGCTTCTTTTTTATAAGGAACAAAATCGCACCCCCAAACTGGCTTAGGAAATAAACTGTCTTTTTTGTATCTGGATATAATATGAACATGCATTTGTGATACCGCATTACCTATCATGGCAATATTGAGTTTATCAGGAGCAGTAACCTCTTGCATAGCCCTAGACACAAAGCGAATTTCTTGGTTCAAGAGGTTATATTCACTGTTACATAAGTCAGTTATTTCACTAATATCTGGCAATTGAGGCACAAGGATGACCCAAGGAAACTCAGAGTTATTTATGAGTCGCACTTGGCACAGCTTAAGCTGCATAATTAAAAAACTATCTTTTTCTAATGTTTGATCAAGTTTGAATGTCATATTGCCCTCCATAAGCCTAATGTAACTATAGATTATATTATCAGTGTAAATAATCTATAACCTAAAGTCTATAATTTGTTATTAAAGTAGAAGTTACAAAACTTATAGCAAGTCGTGTTTTTAGATTTTTTTTGAAAAAAAATTCTATTTGCTGTTTAAAAAACCTAATTTAGTAATTATATAGTTTTATACAGTAATTAAATAATAAATATGCTTTATGACCCAAGAAACCAAAAAGTTTGATGCCGAAGTAGGCAAAGTCTTGAATTTAATGATTCACTCTCTTTACACAGACAAAGAGATATTTATGCGCGAATTGATCTCAAACGCCTCAGATGCTTGTGATAAATTACGCTATTTAGGACAAACAGATAATTCCCTAATCGAAGGAGATGCAGATTTTAAAATCACCGTTCATACAGACAAAGAAGCTAAACTAATTACTATTCGTGATAATGGTATTGGAATGAACCTTGATGATTTAAACGAAAATCTGGGAACAATTGCAAAATCTGGAACTCAAAATTTCTTAGAAAGATTGTCTGGCGATAACAAAAAAGACAGCCAATTAATTGGCCAATTTGGTGTAGGCTTTTACGCGTCCTTCATGGTCGCAGATAAGATTGTTGTAACATCTAGAAAAGCCGGGGAAGATAAATCTTACACATGGACGTCAGATGGTCAAGGCGAATACACCGTTTCAGACACTGATCGTGAATTTACCCGAGGCACAGAAATTGTTCTTCATGTCAAACCAGAAGAATCTAGTTTTGTCGATCATTTCCGCTTGAAGAACATAATTAAAACTCATTCGGATCATATTTCTATACCGATATTTTTTAAGAATGAAGATGGGATCGAAAACCAAGTAAATTCTTCATCTGCTCTATGGACTAGATCTAAATCCGACATAAGCGAAGAACAATACAAGGAATTTTATAAAAGCGTTTCACACTCTCCTGATGATCCTTGGATTACGCTACATAACCGCAATGAAGGAATTGTAGAATTTACAAATTTATTATTTATTCCAAGCACTAAAACTTTTGATTTGTTTCATCCGGACCGTAAATGCCGCGTCAAATTATACATTAAAAAAGTATTTATCGCAGATGAAGGGGTAGATATAATTCCTTCATATTTAAGATTCCTAAGAGGAGTAGTAGATTCAGAAGATCTACCATTAAACATAAGCCGTCAGACTTTGCAGCACAATGCAACTTTAGAGAAAATTAAATCTTCTATCACCAAACGCGTGCTTTCTGAACTAAAAAAGAAAAAAGAGAAAGATCTAGAAAACTACTTATTATTCTGGAACAACTTTGGTGGAGCTTTAAAAGAAGGTCTATGTGAAGTTACCTCAGAGCAAGAAAAATTACTAGAAGTTTGCGTATTTAGAAGCGCATTGCATAATAAGATGATCAGTCTTGATGATTATATCGCTAATTGCAAAGATAAAGAAAAAACAATTTACTACTTAAGTGGTGATGACCCTGAAAAATTACGTAATAACCCACAAATAGAAGGCTTCTTGAAAAAAGGCATAGATGTGCTTCTATTTACGGACACTGTTGATGATTTCTGGGTAAACGTAAATGGAACTTACAAAGACGTGCCGATTAAATCCGTAACAAGAAGCGACATAGATCTAGACGAAGATTCAAATGATGCTAAAGACGAACAAAGCAAACAAGATGACATTAAAGCACATGAACCTCTGGTTAATTATTTTAAAAGCAGCTTAGGTTCTTTGGTCAAGGATGTGAAAGTTTCCAAGAAGCTCACTTCAAGCCCTTCGTGTTTATCTGTTGCGGATGGCGCTATGGATATTCGCATGGAAAGATATTTGATCGAACAGAAGCAACTAGCGGGAGCTACGGCTAAAATCCTAGAAATCAATCCTAACCATAAAATTGTTATCAAAATTGGCAATGAGCTTAATGATAAAACGAAGGAAGAGGAAAATAAGGAATTAGCGCACTTGCTGTATGATCAAGCCTGTATTATTGAAGGCGAGCCTGTAGCTGATGCCGCAGCTTTTTCTAAGCGCTTAAATATTTTACTAGAAAAAGTGTAGCCAATACGGCGCCGATTCAACTTAAAGTTGTTGACAGAGAGAAATATTCCAGCTATCAAAATATATAGATGGAGTATTTCTCTTAAATCAAATGAAGTGAATCTGTATGAAAAAAATTATAATTAGCTTGAGTTTTTTATTAGCGTTAGCTCTAGCCTATGCACTAGGTTCTGTTATTGCAGTTAATAAACTAAACTCGATCCCAGATCTAAATCAATTCGATTGGAGCCGCACTACAAAAGAAGAAGCTAGAAGAACTCTAGGGAAGCATATTGATGCAGCAGAAATACCTCATGGTGATATAGCCATTCCAAGTGATGTTGTACATAGCAGAAGATATACTATTTCTCAATGGCAAAGAGCTGCTGCTGGAGCTATTGTGATTGTTTTATCTAAAAATTACGAAGGAGAGCTAGCTCTAGCTTTAGGAGGGCAAAAAAAGAAATTACATCCACCCCAAGGATACATGGAAGTCCCTATGCCACGAGAAGATTTAACTGGACTCCGTGAAAAAGGAGCAAGCAGACTTAATGGCGCAACTGGTGAAATAATAAAAGCAGATGATACTATAGAAGATAATGCAATACGCGAAGTCAAAGAAGAGATAAATTTAGATATCGATAAAAAGCAGCTCGCTCTAATTGGCGTTTCTTTGCAAAATGAAAATACAATTGTTCCTGTTATCGCTGCTCAATATGCTATCATGCTCGATAAAGCCCCTCCTCTAAAAGTTATTGATGAAGAATTTGCTGGTGATGATTTAAGATCACCAAAATGGTTCAAAATCAAAGATATAGTTTGCAGGGCATCAGATTGCTATGTTGAAGGGCAGACAGAAGCTATTGATAGGATGCATGTTCCTATCATTCAGAAAGCCATTAAACGTTTTTCTAAAGAATTACAGATAGAGAAATATAAACATTTCTTAGATTTTAAATCACCTATAAAAGATTAATTTGATTTTTTTAGGAAAACAATGATTTTGAGAATTAAATTATTATTTCCCTGTGCTTTAGTCGCGGCAACCTAATTTTCGTTGACAAAAATCTGTATTCAAGCTATCAAACAATGGTTATAATTTGTTTTCTTAAATCAAAAAATAAATCTTTTATGAAAAAATATTATTTTATACTATTATCACTAGTTTTACATAGCTCGCTATCATTTGCAGATTGCGATCTAAACAACAAAATCCGATCAGCTAGTTCGGAATATTTGAGCAAAGGTTTCCTAAATGCCGTGTATATGTTCTCTGATTCGAAAGAAGTCATAGAAAAAGGAGCTAGAGGATTATATTCAACTAGCACAAAAAAGGAATTGGAAGCCGATCAGCAAATGCCAATTGCTTCTGCTACTAAAACTATGACAGCTGCTGGTATTTTGAAGCTGCAAGAGCGCGGACTTTTAAACGTCAATGATCCATTATCTAAAAGCTTAAATGCAGATAGTGGCATTTGGGTAGATGGTATAGTACCAGAATGGGCAAACAAAGTTACTCTTCATAATTTATTGACTCATAGGAGTGGTATTTCTGAATATTTCATGGCGCTTAAAATTGACATCAAAAAGCCCCTTGATGAAATTAATAAAGATATAGCTAATTTCGCTACTAGCAAGGAGCTAAAATTTGCTCCTGGGTCAAAGCATAATTACTGCAATACTAACTATGCACTATTAGGTTTAGTGATAGAGCAAGTTAGCGGAAATAAACTAGGTGATTTTTATACAAAAGAGTTTTTTGAACCGCTTGGCTTAAAAGACACTAAACTTCTCACCTTAGAAGAAGCAATTCAGCAGCAAATGAACCCTGAGACAATGAATTATCCAGAGCGCTATTTTGTTACTCCTACAGGAGCAAAGCCACACTTTAATTTGGCTAAATCTCCTTATTTCATGACACCATTTTCTGATGGCGGAGTTGTTTCAACTACTCTTGACTTAGTTACATGGCATCAAGCTCTACATTCTGGAAAAGTTGTATCCAAAGAATCTTATGATTTGATGACAACAAGGTACTATGAAGTTCCAGGATGGCAAGGTGTAAAAAATTATATGGGTTATGGATTATATATCTCGGAACTAGAAAATGGTGATGTTTTATATCAACATGCTGGAAAGGCAGTAGCTATTAGAAGTGAATCTGGATGCATTCCAAAAAAAGATTTATGCTTCGCGGTTCTAAGTAACATCATGGACTACATACCAAAAGAAATGGAAGGTAAGATTGATATCAAACTGCCTGAAAACCAACTAGATATCCAGCATTACTTGGCTCACATATTCAAAGCTATCTAGGGTAATTATTTTGTCTATAAAGATACTTGGTTTAGAATCTAGTTGCGACGATAGCGCAGCTGCCATCATTGATTCCAAGCCGAGTATCTTATCTAATATAGTGATTTCTCAACCTACTGAACACGAAATATTCAAAGGGATTGTTCCAGAAATTGCTGCAAGATCACATCTTCACAACATAGAATCCGCGCTTGATCGCTGCATATCTGAGTCAGGATTGGCATTAAACCAAATCGATGCTATAGCTGCAACCGCTGGGCCTGGTTTAATTGGCGGAGTTATTGTAGGAACAATGTTTGGCAAGGCGCTAGCTAGCGTTCTACGCAAGCCATTTATTGCGGTTAATCACCTTGAGGGTCATGCACTTACTGCGCGTTTATCGCATGGTGTAGCGTATCCCTATTTATTATTACTAGCTAGTGGTGGCCATTGTCAATTTGTTGCCGTCAGGGGTCTTGGTGATTATAAAATCCTTGGATCTACACTCGATGATGCTGTTGGTGAGGCTTTTGACAAAGTGGCGAAAATGATGAATTTAGGTTTTCCAGGCGGCCCTATTATCGAAAAAATGGCACAAAATGGCGATGCTTTTAGGTTCAACTTCCCGCGCCCTTTATTTGATAAAAAAAATTGCGACATGTCATTTTCTGGTTTAAAAACAGCAGTACGTTTACAAATCATGTCTTTAGAAATACTTACTAATCAGGATATGTGTGATATTGCAGCAAGCTTTCAAAGAACCATATGCGAAGTTATTGTAAAAAAGACAAAATATGCTATTATCCAATATGAAAAATTATGCCAAGGCAAGAATATAGTAGTATCTGGTGGTGTAGCTTCGAACACTCAGATTCGCCTATCTCTTGGAGAATTAGCGGAATCTTTGGGTTATAATTTTGTTGCGCCGCCAATAAAATTATGTACAGATAATGCGGCTATGATAGCTTTTGCTGGACTTGAACGTTTTAAAGCCGGTATAATAAGCGGTATGGATTTTAAGCCTAAGGCTCGTTGGAATCTAGAAGAAATACAGAATTAACATTGAAATTTATGTCAGGATTAGAATTAAATAAAATTATAGCCGCTATATTACTTTCTAGTTTAATCGCTATGTTAGTAGGCTTTGTATCAAATATTTTATATAAGCCTGAACTGGAAGTTGCTGAACGTGGCTATCAAATAGAGTCCGTAGAAGAATCTTCCTCTAACGAAAATGCTGCAGATGATAAGCCTGTTGATATTGAGGCCCTTATGGCCGCTGCCAATGCTGAAGCTGGAGCGAAATCCATCAAAAAATGTCTATCTTGTCATACTTTGGAAAAAGGAGGAGCTAATAAAGTAGGTCCAAATTTATGGGGCATTGTTAATGCTGCCAAAGGAAAGAAATCTGACTTTTCTTATTCCAAAGCTATGCTAGCTGCCGGAGGAACTTGGGATCATCAAAATTTATTTGCATTCTTGCATAAGCCTAGCAAGTATCTGCCTGGAACAAAAATGTCTTTTGCTGGAATAAAAAAACCGGAAGATGTTGCTGATATTATTGCTTATTTAAAAACAAAGGCTAGTTAAGCTGAACACTCGCTGTCACCCTGAACAAACACCGTCAACCTGAACAAACACCGTCACCCTGAACAAACACCGTCACCCTGAACACTCACTGTCACCCTGAACACTCGCTGTCACCCTGAACTAGATTCAGGGTCTACGCTTCTTCTTAGATTCCGGATCAAGCGGCGTTGTTGCATGGCGGTTGAAAAAGGTAGGTAGTTGCGCTATTAAAGTACGTATGAAAAAATACAGAAAAGAACGCAACTGGTCGCAATATAACCAGAACTTAAAGAAAAT
>JAQXDF010000041.1 GCA_029251475.1 Rickettsiaceae bacterium | reverse complement strand
CTTTTCTTTGGGCACGATTTTATAAGTTGCAACTGCGAGCATTATCAAGCTATTACCTGTGGTGTTATTTGCACAATCAGTATAAGTCATGTTAGTATTTGCGCCTTTATCTAGATGTTTTCTAACTGCTGTTGTATCCCAGTTTTTTACGCTTTCAAATAAATCATTGCTCAATGGATTTTTGCTATACGGATCTTCTAGTTGAAATACATCAGTTTTTTCATTTAATAATGAGTCCATTGCTGCTACTGGGCTATACTCTACTGAGTTTGTTAACGTAGTTGTTTCTGCGGCCGTTAGTTCTTGCTCATCATTGTCTAGGTCACTCATTCCCTCATAGTCTGAATCCTCTGAGCCATCCTTTTCTATGCGAGCTTTTTTTGATAATTCCAAAAAGCTTTGCGCTGCATTTGATTCTTCTGGATCCCGTGGTATTTTTAATAATTTTCTTTTTGCCATAATTAACTTTCATGTATTCTATGTATTAAACTAAAATAAATACAAACTAAAATTAACTAAATGTCAAGTTGAAATAATAATGTCCTACAGAGCTAATGGATAAGAATTGCCTTCGCAGTACAAGTAGCATTTTTATAAATTATTATCTTCAAACTTAGGAGTTTTAGCTACCAAATATTTGTGCTACCAAAACCTAGCATATTTTTTAGAATATCCTCTGAAAAAGAGCACCAAGGATAGGTTGAGTTTTGATTAAAATAGTATTCTACACCTTTTGTCAGAATGCTATGAGGATAGAATTTAGATTGAAAAGCCCGAACGACAAAATTGGTTTGTTGATCAAAAATTCCTGTTGTCTTGATTGTATAACCTAGTTTTCCTAGGTTTGCTTGTAGATTTTTTATATTCTCTCCGCTTTCTCCAAAGTTATGCAAAATTTCAGAAGATGTTGGGCATGGAATATCGTGCCAAATCCCAAGGCTGTTTTTAGCACATAATTCCCAGTCAAAGAATATGCCTGGATCGATTTTTCTATCTGGAGCAACATCGGAGTGCCCAATAAAATTACGTGGATTTATATTATGTTTTGAAATTAGTTTTTTACTAAGTTTTATGCATGCATTCATTTGTGCTTCTTTGAATTCGCAAGTTCCTATATTATCAAGTTCGATCCCGATAGAATTCTCGTTTAAGGCGGTCTTGCCATGCCACAAGCTTTTACCAGCGTGCCATGCAATATAATCATCGGACACTAGTTGAAATATTTCTCCATCTTCTTTGATTAGATAATGCGCGCTAACTTTTGATTTTTCGTCAGTTAATTTTTCTAGAGCTTCTTCAAAGAGCATTTCTGTAAAATGAACCATTATATATTCTACGGGTTGTGATCTAGGCGAATAATTTGGAGAAGAAAAATTAGTATTGATTTGCATAAAGATCTAGATTTAATTAAGCTTGAAGTCTATTATAACAATAATTTTAATTATTTTGCAGCAAAAATAGCATATGGATACACAAGAAAACATTAATCAAAAACAATCTAGTAACAGCAAATCAGAAGTTACATCTTTGGTGTTGGTGGTAATTCTAGCTTTATCCATTAAAACTTGTTTTCTAGAATTGTTTTTTGTGCCGACGGGATCAATGAATGATACAATCCTTGAAGGAGATTATGTGTTTTCAACCAAGTATAATTATGGCTATAGTATATACTCTTTGCCATTTTTTAATCCAGATTTATTTGATGGTCGTATTATGGCAAAGCAGCCTGAGCGTGGTGATATAATCATTATGCGCCCACCGCATAATATGGATTTACGTTACATTAAAAGGCTAATTGGGCTCCCCGGGGACAAAATACAAATCATAGATGATGTCACATATATTAACGATGTAGCTGTGGAAAGAGATGAAATAGAAAAATTTACTAATGAATATGGAAATAAATTTATTAAGTTCAAAGAGACTCTCCCTAATGGAGTAAGCTTTTTTTCTTATAAAACTCCTATCTCATACCGAACAAGATATATGTCACCTGATTATAGCGCTATGCATGCTAATTATGGACCATATATAGTAGAGGATGGCCATTACTTCTTTATGGGTGATAATAGAGATAATTCAGGTGATAGCAGATATCAGCTAGGGACTGTGCCTTTTCGTAATTTGATTGCCAAGGGTCAGTTTATAATTTTTTCTACAAAAGAAAATTTATGGGATTCAGACGCAAGCTTTAAAGAACAAATTTTTAGAGTTAAAACATGGCTATCATCCATAAGATTTAAGCGCCTATTTACTAACTTATACGAGTCAAAAGTAGATTAATGATTGATAATTTTGCTAAATTGGAATCTGATTTAAATTATAAATTTACAGATTTGTCTTTGCTGAAAGAGGCATTAAGCCACCCCTCATTAAAGCAAATTGATAATCAGAGCCCTAATTATGAACGTCTTGAGTTTTTGGGAGATTCTATTTTAGGTTTTCTAGTTACAGAAATGATTTTCCATAAATTTGATAGTTATGCAGAAGGAGAAATTGCCAAAATCAAAGCGCATGTAGTATCGTCTGAAGTTATAGTTGAAGTGGCCTCTAAGCTTAATCTGGCTGATTATATGATTATGACCCCAGGTGAAGAGCGTTCTGGAGGCAGAGAAAATCGCCATAATATTGAAAATACTATGGAAGCATTACTGGCGTCGATATATCTTGATAGCGATATAAGCACAACGAGCGAGATTGTTAATACCCTTTGGTCTAAACAAATTGAAAATGTAGATTTCAGCATAGCCGATCCAAAAACTTATTTACAAGAATTATTACAAAGTAAAATGCAGATTATACCTGTCTATAAAGTAGTTAAGCAAGAGGGGGCTGTACATGCGCCAGTATTTACAGTACAAATATCGGCAAATGATCAATCTCATATCGGAACTGGACGCTCAATAAAAGAGGCCGAGAAAAATGCAGCTAGAGCTATGATCAAACACCTTAAAGAGTAAATTAACTATGGAATCTGATTTAAAAAAATCACTATCAGTGTACATCATTGGTAAACCTAACGCTGGTAAGTCAACATTATTGAACCATATTATAGGGCAAAAAATTTCGATCGTAACCCCAAAGGTTCAAACTACTAGATCAATAATTACAGGCATAATTACTATTGATGATGTACAACTTGTATTGTTTGATACGCCAGGAATTTTTGAACCGAAGAAAAAGCTAGAAAAGGCTATGGTTCGTTGTGCTTGGTCTAGTCTAAATAGTGCGGATATTATTGTTTTGATTGTTGATAGTTCGACAAAATTGGACGATATGATGCAAGAGATTGTTAAAAGAATATCGACTCTTGGTAAGCCAATAGTTTTCTTGATGAATAAAATTGATTTAAAATCCAAGTATTTTTTAGATAATGTTAGTTTTATAGATAAGTCAGCGCCTGGATCTAGGCTTTTTAATATATCAGCTTTAAACGGAAATGGAGTTCCTGTCTTCCTTGATTATTTAAAGAGTCAAGCGACCAATACTGGTTGGATGTATAATGAAGATGAAATGACGAATTTGCCAGCTCGTTTCCTTGCTAGCGAAATCACTAGAGAGCAGTTATTTTTGCAGTTAGAGCAAGAATTGCCGTATAACCTCACTGTAGAATATGAAACCTGGGAAGAAAAAAATGATGGGTCTGTTAAAATCAATCAGGTTATTATTGTAACTAGAGATTCTTATAAACAGATGATTATAGGAAAAAATGGCAGTCGCATTAAAGAAGTTGGAAGTATTGCGAGAGCAAATATTGAAAAGCTTCTAGGGTGTAAAATTCATTTATTTCTTTTTGTCAAAGTTAGAAAAAATTGGGAAAGTAATCCAGAATCATACCATACAATGGGATTAAAATACTCGGGTGACTAGGTAGGTGAAAGTAAGATGCGGTCCTAGCTATCCTTAAAAGTCGGCAGCTTGAACCATTAATATATTACAAATTATGCTTTCTAACTTTACAGATCCTCAACGCGTCGTTTGAATTCATCAACAACTTGTTTATATAATTTAAGTTTAAATGGAATTATATCAGAAAGAAGCTTTTCAAAATCCACCCATTGCCACTGGTCAAATTCTGGTATTTCAGTATTAATATTGATATCGCTATCTTCGCCGGTAAATTGGATCAAGAACCATTTTTGCTTTTGACCGCAATATTTCCCGTCCCACAATCTAGGAATAAGGAAAGTTGGAACGCGGTAACTGTACCAACAATTACTTTCAGCTAGGATATGACCCTTGTTTGAGCCAATTTCTTCTTCCATTTCTCGCATTGCAGCTGCGCTTGGGGTCTCACCAAGATCAATCCCTCCTTGGGGCATTTGCCAGCCAGTAGATTTTGAATCAATCCTTTTACCAACGAATACACGTTTTTGTTTGTCAAGTATCATCATGCCCACACCAGGACGGAAGGGGAGGCTGCTATGATTATTTTTATTTTTGTTGTACTCGTTCATCTATTCTATTTTTCCTCACGGCTTATAATTAATCCGCGGATTAAATCATAGGCCCTTGCATATTGGTAATCGTTTTTATACTTTTCAGACATGGTTTTAGATGGTTTTTCTTCGTCCTTCTTAAGCATGTCTTCCGCTTTTTCTTCGGTGTTGTATTTTTTCAAATAACTTTTTATCGAGGAGCTAGAAAAAGAAGTATCTTTCTTTTCCTCTTCTGCATATTCAACTTTCGCATTTTCGATCAGTATATCTGGTTGTATGCCCTTAGCGTTTATTGATTTCCCACTTGGGGTGTAATATTTTGCTGTAGTTAATTTTACTGCGGCTCGGTTATTTATTTGTGTGAAAGTTTGTACTAAGCCTTTTCCAAATGAAGTTGTTCCAACAATAATAGCTCTATTATGATCTTGCAATGCCCCAGCAACGATTTCAGCGGCAGAAGCAGTGCCTGAGTTGATTAATACTACGATTGGTACTTTAGGAGCTTTTTTTGTAAATCTTCCTGAAGATATAATTGTATTGTTTTTGTCGTCACGCCCTTTGGTCGATACAATTACGCCATGATCTATAAAATACTCGCTCACCTCTACAGCTTGATCAAGTAGACCACCTGGATTGTTTCGAACATCCAGAACTATTCCTTTTAATTCTTTATTCTTTTCTTTTAGTTTTTTCTCAATATCTGCAACGGCCTTCTTTAAATTTTTAGAAGTTTGATTATTAAATGCCACGATTCGAATGTAGGCTACGCCGCCAAACTCTTCTTCTTCGATTTCGAACTTGATTGGTTTGATTTTGACAATTTCACGTTTTAGATCAATTTCTTTTGGAGCGTGCTCACCTTCCTTAATGACTAATAAATTTACTGAGCTCCCAGGCTTCCCTCGCATCTCTTGGACTGATTTATTGAAACCCATATTAGAAACAAGCTGTCCATTGACGCCAATTATATAATCCCCAGAGCCAATTCCAGCTTTATATGCCGGTAAGTCATCGATAGGAGTGATAATTTTCACAGCACCGCTATCATAAATGATTTCTACACCAATTCCGCCAAACTCTCCATCCGTTTGGTCAAGAAAAAAAGCTAAGTCCTCTCCAGTATAATAACTTGAATATGGATCTAAAGAATGAAGCATGCCGTTAATGGCTTCATCAGTCATTTCTTGGCGCTTGGGGTCCTGCATGTAATCTTTTTCAATACGCTGAAATACTTCTTGAAACTGCTTATAGTAATAGCTGTTAGGTTGCTGCTCTTCCTTTGGTGTTTCTGTTGAAGCTAAAACAATATTTGTTCCACAAAGTAACAATATTATTTGTAAAATAATCGCTTTATTTAACATGTATTTTATCCCAGCTATTTTGTTATACGTATAGTTCAATATCTTTAGGTCCTCTAGATAAAGCCTGTTCTTGTATGAACTGGAATCTTTTCTCAGGTCTTTTTCCCATTAGATTATCAACTATTATATCAATTTTTTCACAATCATCTATAGTTACTTTGTAAAGCAAACGGTTTTGCTTGTTCATGGTAGTCTCCTTAAGTTGTTTAGGAGTCATTTCTCCAAGACCTTTAAATCTGCCAACTTCTACACTTTTCTTGCTTTTGGACAACTCCTTTAATAGCTGTTCTTTTTGGAGTTCATCAGAGGCGTAGTAAGTTTGGGTGCCTTGAATTAAACGATATAAAGGAGGTTTTGCTAGATATAAATGGCCATTTTCAATTAATTTACGCATGCGCATATAAAAGAATGTCATTAATAAAGCAGCTATGTGAGCACCATCAACATCAGCATCCGTCATGATGATAATCTTTTCATACCGCAGAGCATCTTCTTTGTAATGATTCATTGATCCGCAATTTAAGGCAACTTCAAGATCTTGAATCTCTTGATTGGCACCAATTTTTTGCAATGTAGCATTAGCAACATTTAAGATCTTGCCTCTAAGTGGCAATATTGCTTGTGTTTGGCGATCACGTGCTTGTTTAGCAGACCCACCAGCAGAATCTCCTTCAACTAAAAATATCTCAGTGCCAATAGCACTAGTGCTACTACAGTCAGCTAGTTTACCAGGTAATCTAAGTTTTTGCACTGCTGTCTTACGATTCACGCTGCGCTCATTTTTACGGCTTAAGCGATATTCTGCATTGCTTATGAAATGCTCTAGTAGTTTGTCTGATGATTGTTTGTTGCCACTCAACCAATGATCAAAATGATCTTTGATAACATTTTCTATTTGTTTGGCAACACCCATAGATACTAGCTTATCTTTTGTCTGCCCTTGAAAAGAAGGGTCTTTGATAAAGACAGAAAGCATAACGCACGCAGATTCTAGAATATCATCTGGCATTATTTGAGATACTTTCTTATGACCAGTCATATCGCCATAGATCTTGATACTACGCGATAAAGCCGCGCGCGTACCTTGCTCATGCGTTCCACCCATTGGGGTTAGAATAGTGTTGCAGTAAGATTTTACAAACTCTGTTGTTTCGTGCCAAGCTATCGCCCATTCAACTTTAATATGAGCTGATTTTATTTCTGCGTATCCAGAAAATATCTCACCACCAATAATATTTTTTTTATCCAAGTGCGAGTCCAAGTAGTCCTTTAACCCACCTGGAAAATGTATAATGTCATTTTCTAGAACGTTGTCTGAAGTAATGATTTCAGGGCAACAAATCCAATGTATTTCTACGCCTTTATATAGGTACGCCTTTGATTTTGCTAAATCATAAATTCTTTTGGGTTTTAGATGCAACTCATTGCCAAAAATTTCAGCATCAGGCTTGAAAGTTATTTTGGTCCCTTTCAGCCTTTTCAAGGCTGACGATTCTTCTAGCGGGGTTAAGGGTAGGCCACGAGAATATTTTTGTGTATAGGATGAGCCATTGCGATAAACTTCAACCGTTAAGCTTTCCGATAGGGCATTTACAACTGATATACCAACACCATGCAGGCCTCCTGAAGTTTGATACACTTTGTCAGAAAATTTTCCTCCAGAGTGTAAAGTAGTCAAGATAACTTCTAAGGCTGATTTTTCTGGAAATTTAGGGTGGTTATCTATCGGAATACCACGGCCATTATCACTAATTGCGATGGACCCGTCTGCTAGCATTTCAATAGTAATTAAAGATGCAAATCCAGCTACCGCTTCATCCATTGAGTTATCCAGCACTTCTGAGACTAAATGATGCAATGCATTATCATCAGTGCCACCAATATACATACCAGGGCGCATACGAACTGGCTCTAGACCTTCTAGGACCTCAATGTCATCTGCTGTATAGGAATCAGTCTTGCTATTTGCTACTTGGGTCTTAAAATTGAATAAATCTGACACTTATGGCTGTTCCAAATTGTTATTAACTAAAACAAAAATAACTAATTTAGAAACGAAAAGCAAGGATAATGCAAAAACCCTATTTTAAAATTATGCACTGCTTTCGCTAAAATCTATTAGTGTGACTAATGGAAGCTAATTTGATCTTTGAGCCAAGTCTGCGCCTTCTTAGATAGTAGTGGTAATATTTTCTCTTCAATGCTTAAGTAATAAGCTTGTAAATATTCTACCTCATCTTTAGTTAGCATATCTATTTCAATTAGATTTTTATCGTAAGGTACTAGTGTCAGCATCTGAAAACGTAAAAAATCAGGAGCATTTGCATCTGCTACATACATCATATTTTCAATACGAATACCAAATTTTTCTGGTACATAATAGCCAGGTTCGTTCGATACAACCATACCTTTGCAGAGGATGGTTCCAAAGCCTGCAGGGCTAATATTTTGTGGACCTTCATGGACACTTAAAAAGCTGCCAACTCCGTGACCTGTGCCGTGCGCATAATCATCTCCGTGCTTCCAAAGATGCTGCCTAGCTAATATATCAAGGTGCGCGCCCGTAATCTTGTTTTTAGGGAATACAGAGCAAGCTAAAGCGATATGGCCTTTTAATACTTTTGTATAGTATTTTTTATGCTCTGGAAGAGGATTTCCAATAGATATTGTTCTCGTGATATCAGTTGTAGCGCCCATATATTGGCCACCAGAATCAATAAGAAGCAAACCATCGCCAGTAATTTTCTTAGCAGAGCCTTGATCGGCTTTGTAATGTATTATTGCACCATTAGATTGATATCCACAAATAGTTGGGAAGCTATCAAACATATAGCCATCACCGTTGGCACGCAATGCAGTTAATTGTTTTCCAAGATCATATTCACTCAAAGCTTTGATGTCTTCTTGTTCTATCAAGTTAAGCATTTCACAAACTGCGACTGCATCTTGTATGTGCCCATCGTGCATATATTTTATTTCTGCATCATTTTTACAAGCCTTCCACAAGCTGCAAGGATTTTTAATATGTTTATATTCTTTTGACTTAATTAAAGAGCTAATATAGCTAGAAGCGTGGCTTTCATCGAATAATATTGTGCCATGAAGGTCTGCAATAATGCTTGGAAAATTTTCTTCCGAAAGCATGGTTGCACGCTTTTGTAAAGATTCATTCGCTCTGTTTTTATCTACAAATAAATATACTTGTTCTTCCGTAAGAATTATATTTGCAAGTAATAATGGTGAAAATTCTACGTCATGAGCACGAATATTAAGCAGCCAGCAAACAGACGCAGAGTCTGTTATTACTAAAGCTTGTGCTTTGTTTAGTTTTAGTACCTGGCGACATTTTTCAATTTTTTGTTTATAGTCTTCTCCTGCGTATTTAATAGGATAGTCAAATATATCTGATTTGGGTCTTTCTGGTTGATCCTCCCAAACTATGTCAATTAGATTTTTAGGATGGGCGTGCAGCTGCGTGTTACTGAAGTTTTGCAAGCTTTGAGCAGTAAATAATCGGGGATCATATGCGATTGTTGCTTCACTATCTATGTATTTGGACCAGTTGAAAGTTTTAAGAAACTGCAAATCAAAAACTTCAAATAGAGAGCTATCAAGTTGCTTAGAGCACTGGTTTAAATATCTGCCATCAGTAAAGAACAGCACCGTGTTATTTAATATAATCGCTAAGCCATTTGACCCAGTAAAACCAGTTATGTATTCAAGTCTTTTAGCGTATTCTGGAGTATATTCACTCAAATATTCATCGGTTGTAGGTACTATATAACCAGCAAACTTATGTTGATTTAATATTTTGCGTAAATTATTTATACGTTGCTCTATCATTTGCTACTCCTTACTATCTCTTGCCAATCTTCTTCTGAAATCACCTTGATCCCGAGCTCATTTGCTTTATTTAACTTGCTACCAGCGCTTTTGCCTGCAATTACCATATTAGTATTGCTAGAAACTGTGCTACTTACTTTTGCTCCAAGTTGCTCTGCTTGCGCCTTGGCCTCGTTGCGGGAAAGGGAGGATAAGACTCCGGTGAAAACCACGCTTTGTCCTGAGAGGGCGCTAGAAATTACTCCGCTTTCATAGTTTTCAATGCTGAGATAGTCTAGTAACTTATTAATTGTGGATATATTTTGATCGCATTCAAAGAAATTTTTGATGGATAAAAGAATTTTATGCCCAATGCCATCTATGTTATCTAGCCTATTAAAAATATCTCCATTGTTATTAGCAAGGTTTGTCATTTCTTCCATAAATATAGAAGCCGACGGCAGTTCTTTGGCTAAAATCTTGGCATTTTGTTCCCCAACATGGCGAATGCCTAGAGCATAGATAAAGCGGTGCAAGGTAATTTTTTTAGATATTTCGATGTTATCAAATAGTTTTTGCACCGATTTCTTGCCCCATCCTGGCATGTTTTCTAGCTTTGTTATGGATGATGCGTTTATTTCTTTTAAGTCGAATATATCCGCAACATTATTGATCATCCCCTTTTCTAATAGAAACTCTACTTGTTTTGCTCCCATGCCATCTATATTCATGGCGTTTTTTGAAACAAAATGTTTAATAGATGCATTTAATTGGGCGGGACAGTTCAAACCATTATCGCATCGTACAATTACGTCTACTGGGTCAATATGTAGCGTTGAATCGCACGAAGGGCAGTTATGGGGCAATGTAAATTTTCTCGCGCCATCTGGCCTTTTGTCATGGTTTATAGAGGTTACTTTTGGTATTACATCTCCAGCTCTATGAAGTATCACCGTGTCACCAACACGAATATCTAGACGCTCAATTTCTTGAAAATTATGTAAAGTAGCGCGCGATACATTAACGCCAGCAATATTTACCGTTTCAAGGCTAGCCACTGGGGTCAGAGCGCCTGTCCTGCCAATTTGTACAGTTATATCTAGTAATTTTGTTTCTGCTAAAATAGCTGGGAATTTATAGGAAACTGCAAAACGTGGTGCCCTGGCGATATATCCCAGTCTTTCTTGTAAGGCAAAATCATTAACTTTATATACCAGTCCATCAATCTCGTAGCTCAGATTGTCTCTTTGTGACATTAGTTGCTGATAGAATTCAAGCATTTCATCAATATTATTAGCGCACTTACTTAGTGAGTTTGTATGAAAGCCAAAACCAGATAAGGATTTAAGTAATTCTTCCTGAGTAGAAACAAATGAATCGGATGAGTGCCCTAGTGCATAGACGAAATATTTCAAAGGCCGTGATGCCGTGATGCTATAATCTAGTTGCCTCAATGATCCCGCAGCAGAATTACGAGGGTTTGCGAATAAGGTTTTTCCTTCTTTTTCCTGCCGTAAGTTTAGCTTTGTAAAGTCTGATTTATTTATGTATATTTCCCCTCTAACTTCTAATAAAGATGGGGCATTTTGTATAGAATGCGGCAAGCCTTCTATAGTCTTTATGTTATTGGTGATATTTTCTCCTATGTAACCATCTCCGCGCGTCGAACCTGTAACTAATTCTCCATTTTGGTAGGTGGCAGAAAAAGAAACTCCATCTATCTTTGGTTCACAAAAAATAGGTAGAAACTCTTTTGTAGATAGGAATTTTTTTATGCGTTCAATAAAATCAAGAACATCTGTTTCAGAAAAGCAATTAACAAGCGATAGCATTGGTTGTTTATGTGTATGTTTTTGAAACTTGTCCTGTAGAGTGCTACCAACTGTTTGCGTAGGGCTATCGCTTTCTGCGAATTCTGGGAATTGTTCTTCTAAGGTTTTTAATCTATGAAAAAGCTGGTCATATTCCGCATCTGAAATAGTGGGGGAGTCTTCAGTATAGTATGCTTTATTATGCTTTATAATAAGAGTCTTTAGCGACTTTATTTCATCTTGTGCGCTCATTTTATGTCCAAACCTATGTCTACTGCCGGAGCAGAGTGTGTTATCTTGCCAATAGAAATCATATCCACACCAGTTTTAGCAATATTTGCTACGGTTTCAAGAGAAACATTGCCAGAAGAGTCAATAACTGATCTATTATCAATGATTTTTATGGCTTCTGTTGTTTGTTCTATAGACATATTATCAAGCATAATAATATCGACTCCTGCATTTGCTGCTTCTGCAACTTGTTCTAATGTGTCGCATTCTATCTCGATTTTAGCATAATGCGGATTATGTTCTTTTGCTTTCTGTAGAGCCTCGTTAACTCCCCCACAAATTGCTATATGATTATCTTTAATCAAAATACTGCTATCTAAGCAAAGCCTATGGTTGTGTCCACCGCCGCATACTACTGCATATTTATGCAAATGTCTGTATAGGGGGATGGTTTTTCTTGTGTCAAAAATTTTAGCTTTAGTGTCTTTTACTTTGAGAACAAAACTATTCGTCATTGTCGCAATACCCGATAGGTGCTGCAGATAATTTAAAATAACACGCTCTAGCAATAATATATCTTTTGCGAGTCCTGAGCCGGAAATTATGGCAGATCCAGCAGGAACTATATCTGAATCTTTGTAATATGCTTTATATTGTATGGAAGGATGTCTATCGAAATAATATTGCGCTATCTGTAGCCCGCATAAAATTATTTGATCTCGAGCATTAATCTCAAAATTGACATTTATATCATTTTTTATTACTGAATTGCTTGTAATATCACCTTTTATGCCATAATCTTCGTGCAAGCTTCTGTTTAAAGAATCTTGTAGAATATCTAGTTGTAGTTGCATGATTACCTCACTTGTGGATACTTGTTTCTATGATGAATATATACTATTTATTTTTTTTGTGGTAGCTAGTATTAAATAGTAATAATAGTAAGCGCTTTAATAAAGAGAAAAGTGATGCATTGGAGTGATAAAGAAGAAATAGCTGCGCAACTCGAAGAGTCGTACGCTGAAGAAGAAATACCAGAATTTAATTTACCATACCTTAAGGAAATGGTTTTATCGCTACAGAAGTTCGACGATCATGAGGTCGAAGTAAGTGATGATACTTTAAAGCAAATACTGGAATATTGGGTTGATGCTCGAAATGAAGATTGATATTTTTGTACATTATTCAAGATTTCACTAGATTTTCTGAATTAGACGTATTATAACTTAATTCATTGTAAGTTATTTAATAGGGATAATCATGGAAAAAGAAAGAGCATTAGCTTCAGCGCTTAGTCAAATTGAAAAGAATTATGGCAAAGGCTCTGTAATGAAATTAGGGCAGCGTGTAACAATGAATATTGAGTCAATTCCAACAGGGTCTGTTGGTCTTGATGTTGCTCTTGGTATTGGCGGAATCCCAAAAGGAAGAGTAATAGAAATTTTTGGTCCAGAGAGTTCTGGTAAAACTACTCTGACCTTGCATGCAATTGCAGAGGCGCAAAAACAAGGTGGTACATGTGCGTTTATCGATGCTGAGCATGCTCTTGATCCTGTATATGCTAAAAACTTAGGCGTAAATATTGATGACCTAATTATTTCACAGCCAGATACTGGAGAGCAGGCATTAGAAATTGCTGATACTTTGGTTCGTTCTGGAGCTGTAGATATGGTTGTTATTGATAGTGTGGCAGCTTTAGTTCCAAAAGCTGAAATCGATGGAGAAATGGGTGATTCTCACATGGGGCTACAGGCAAGATTAATGAGCCAAGCCTTAAGAAAATTGACAGCATCAACTTCAAGAACTCAATGTACTATTCTATTTATTAATCAGATCAGAATGAAAATTGGCGTAATGTTTGGCAGTCCAGAAACGACTACTGGAGGTAATGCATTGAAGTTTTATGCATCTGTGCGTTTGGACATTAGGCGTATTGGTTCTATAAAAGACAAAGAAGAAATAGTTGGAAATCAAACACGAGTGAAAATCGTCAAAAATAAGGTTTCACCGCCGTTTAAAGTGGTTGAGTTTGACATTGTCTATGGTAAAGGAATATCAAAAGAAGGAGAATTGATTGATCTTGGAGTTGCTCATGATTTTGTAGAAAAATCTGGAGCTTGGTATTCATATGGTGAAGTAAGAATAGGGCAGGGGCGTGAGAATGCAAAGCAATATATGCGTGACAATCCTGAGACTGCGATTGAACTTGAGAAGAAAATTAAAGATAAGCTACTAAACAAAGAAGGTGCAATCATAGAAGCAGATGATAAAGATAATGTTGCAACTGAGGCATAATTCGGTAACTAGATTTGTTTAGTATCCTAAGATACATAGGTTAGTTCTGGAAAGAGTTGGCCAAGATTTGTTATTTAGAAAAATATAATGATTTGGAGAAGATATGATTGATTTATCTGGAAGTAATGCATTAATCACTGGAGCTAGTGGTGATATAGGAAAGGCCATTACAAAGCAATTTCATAAATTGGGTGCGCATGTATATATTAGTGGTAGTAACTTGGAAAAACTTCAGGCTCTGGCTGATGAATTGGGAGATAATTGCACTATTAAGCAATG
This sequence comes from Rickettsiaceae bacterium, assembly GCA_029251475.1. Lineage (GTDB taxonomy): Bacteria > Pseudomonadota > Alphaproteobacteria > Rickettsiales > Rickettsiaceae > Megaera_A. The sequence goes on along the minus strand of JAQXDF010000041.1, from coordinate 4,999 downwards.
TAATTTATCTGATGCTTTTGCTTGTTCAACTTTGCTAGATGATATAGAAAAGCTAGATATACTAGTATGTAATGCGGGTATTACTAAAGATGGGCTTAGTATAAAAATGTCAGAAGATAATTTCGATGAAGTCATCAATGTTAACTTAAAAGCTAACTTCATACTTAATCAAGCTGCTATCAAGAAGATGATGCGTGCACGTTATGGACGGATAATAAACATGTCCTCTGTTGTAGCTGTCGCTGGTAATCCAGGTCAGTCTAATTATTGTGCATCAAAAGCTGGTTTAATTGGGATGAGTAAATCATTGGCTTTGGAAGTTGCAACTCGTGGGATTACAATTAATGTTGTAGCTCCAGGCTTTATAGAGTCTAATATGACCAATGCACTAAACGAAGCTCAAAAAGAAGTTATAATGCAGAAAGTTCCGTTAAAATCTTTTGGAAAGCCTGAGGATATTGCTAATGCTGTAACTTTTTTAGCTAGTCCTTTATCATCTTACATCACTGGGCAGACCATACATGTCAATGGCGGTATGTTGCTAGTCTAGCGATCAGGTCGTTATTTTTTAGTCATAATTACTGAGTTTTATGAGAGTAAACTCATGCAGCAAAGTGATAGCCATGGCAAGACTTTGGTAATTATGTTCTAAAGACTGGGGTTTTATATAAGTTAATGTACAGTAAATCGCGGTGGATTTTTCGAGTAAATCATAGCTGCCGGTATATTAGTCTCTTAAGCCTTTGAAAGACTAGGACTTTGGAGGAATTTATACGCTATAAAGGCTTAGTTTTGGAATAAGTTGTTACTAGGTGCAAACATATGCTTTGAGATTATGGGCGCTCTCCTAGGAAAATTAAAAGTCATAGTGTGTGAGTGCAACATGTTTATGAATTAGGACTATAGATAAAAATATTTAAGTCATAGGAAAATTTAGTATATAATATTACCTAAATGACTACGCGATAATTATGAATCTTCTACAACACAAAGCCTCTAATCCAAACATTTCAACCTGGGTATCAGCCTCTGCTGGAACTGGTAAGACTAAGATTTTAACAGATCGTGTATTACGTTTATTGTTGAATGATGCTGATTTCAACAAGATATTATGTCTTACTTTTACTAATGCTGCTGCCGGCGAAATGAAGGAGCGTATTGCTAGTTCTTTAGCAAAATGGTCATCTCTTAATGATATTGACCTTAAAAACAGTATAGATAATCTTATTGGACGAGATAGCACGGCGCAAGAATTAATCAAAGCAAGGCAACTATATGAAATGTATCTACGCTCTGATGAGCGCATAAACATTCAAACAATACATTCATTTTGCCAATCATTACTAAAAAAGTTTCCTTTAGAAGCAGGAGTTTTACCGAATTTTAAAATCATAGATGAAACAAAGTCGTTTACCATCTTGCGGCAAATTAAGTTGAACTTACTAAATAAGCCTGAGCTTGAGCTGATTAATAACTATCTGACTGTAAATTTTCACGAGACTATAATTGATGAAATTTTAGCATCCATTGTGCAGCATAAAACTAAATTTTCATTTTCTGTAAGCGATGTATATCAAGAGTCTGAAAAAATTATTGAAGCGCTAGATAGGCGTAATGATTTAGTGTATCAACCGATCTTGCAACATCAAATAATTCAAGATGTGGTAGGGTTTGATGTTTCTGTTGATGAGCTCAAATCCTTCTTTTTAAATAAGGATGGGCAAAAAAGAAAAAGAATAGTGTCTCAAAAAATAGCTAAACCTGGTTCAAATCTCTATAATGATTTGGAGACCATGCAGGAACAAATATATTTTTTAGATCAAAATGAGCGTTCTGAGCAACTGGAAAATCATTCTAAGTTGTTATCTATATTAAGCGCGAGCATCATTCAAACCTATGAATCATACAAGTCTTCTAAGGGGCTCTTGGATTATGATGATCTAATTGTTTTAGCGGGTAGGTTGCTTCAATCTAGTGAGTCAAAAGAATGGGTTCTGTATAAATTAGATGGAGGTATTGACCATTTACTAGTTGATGAGGCTCAAGATACTAGTGTTTATCAATGGCAAATTATTGAGTCTATTATAGAGGAGTTTTACGCTGGAGAGGCCACGAATACTGACAGAAACCGTACTGTATTTGTTGTAGGAGATGAAAAACAATCTATATTTAGCTTTCAAGGAGCGGATGCCGACTCTTTTGTGCAAATGAATGAGAGATTGCAAAGCAAAATGATCACTGGTGGTAAACCATTTGAAAATGTGGATCTTGAAATATCATATCGTTCTGCTGGCGAAATATTAGAGGTGGTGCATAGAGTTTTTGATGAGGTAAAAAAAGCCAACCCATCTTTATTTACGTCAGCCATAATGCAGCTGGCTCCTTTTAGAACTAAACATAAAGGAAGCGTGGAGTTGTGGCCATTATGTGTTGCCGAAAAGCAAGATGATGATTTTTGGAGTATTGCAACCCATACAAATACTAAGGATTCAACAAAAATAGAATTAGCTCAAAAAATTAGCAGATACATCAAAAGGGAAATAGCCTCAGGTAGAGTTGTCCCATCAACTGGTGATAAAATTAAGCCTAGTGATTTTATGATCTTATTTCGAAAACGAGATGAATTTACCCAGGAAGTTATTAAGTCGCTTAAAGATGATAGCCACGAGGTGGCAGGACTAGACCGCATTTCTTTGCGTGATAACTTAGCGGTTCTTGATCTTTTATCATTGGCAAAGTTTGCATTAAATACAGAGGATGATTTAAACCTAGCTGCATTATTAAAATCCCCTTTAATTGGAGTTGATGAGGAGCAGTTACATGATATTTGCTCTTCTAGGCAAAAGCTTTCAATTTGGCAGTATATCCAAGAAAATGACGCTTATGGAATTTTAAGTAAATTACAGTTATTTCTGGATTTATTTGCGCACTCAGATGTTGGTAATTTCTTTCAGTCAGTTGTAGACATTTTGGGCTATCGAGAGGCTTTAAATGCGCATTGCGGCGCTGACAGTAATGATGCAATAGATGAGTTCCTATACTCTTGTAGTAGTTTTGCTAATCAAGAAAGTACCTCTATACAAAGCTTTGTTTTTTGGATGGAAAATTATGACAACTCAATAAAACGTGATAGCTCCTGCTCTGATAAAATAAGAATCATGACTTTGCATGCTTCAAAAGGCTTGCAGGCGCCGTTTGTAATTTTATGTGATACTAATAGTACTCCAAGTCACATGGATCGTTTTCTTTGGGATGCTGATGGTAAAACTTTATCTGCAAAAAGCGCTAGCTATGTTCCTGATTATTATAAAGATTTAAAGACTTTGCATCAAAAGAAAGCTTATGCAGAATATCTACGTTTGTTGTATGTAGGAATGACTCGCGCCGAGGATCATTTGATAGTATGCGGATACCAAGGAGGTAGATCTTTGCCAGAAAATTGTTGGTATGAGTTAGTGCGCGCAAGTATGGTAAAAATAGCTACTCAGGAGGAAGATGGCACTTTGATCTATGGAGAGGCTGAAAATAATTGCGCCTTAAAGGAAAACTTAAAGCCTGTAGAATCTAATATAGAATTTTTTAGGCCAAAGGGACAACCTGATATTACATATCAAGAGGTTGATGTTAATAGAACTATTCCTTCTCCCCTGACCGCTAGAGATCCGATGGGCTATGGATTAGTATTCCATAAAATATTAGAAGATTCCTTGAGTGCAAAAAAAATAGCAGATATAGGAAACCACCCCTTAATTTCAACGCTTGATCTTAAATCTCAAGACCTTATGCAAGCTAGTATTAAGCGTATCATTGCAAACAAAGAATTCAATGAGCTTATCAAAAGGCAGGTAAAAACGGAAGTGACCATGGGGTCAAGCCTCGCAGGTAGCGTGCAAATAGGAAGAGTGGATCTCCTTCTAGAGGATGAAAATGAAGTTGTGATTATAGATTATAAGTCTGACATGGTGCCACCAAGTAAGCAAGAGGAAGTGCCGTATAAATACAAAGAGCAATTGCTTGTGTATAAAAAAATGGTCAGTATAATTTACCCTAATCACCAAATACGTATGATGATATTGTGGTTGCAAACTGGTGCGCTACAAGAAATTAAAATTTCAGGAGAGTAAATGACAGATATAAAAAATATTGATGCTAAAACGCTTAAGGAATGGTTGGATAAAGATCAAGTGCTCCTTATAGATGTCAGAGAGCCAGCGGAATGCTTGGTAGCAAGAATTGAGCAAGCTATTAATGTTCCTCTTTCCGTCTTTCGTATCGAGGACGTGATTTCTGCTGAATCTGAAAGTAAAAAAATAGTTATACAATGTCGCTCAGGAGTAAGATCAATGTCTGCTTGTGTAAAATTAATGGAAGCAGATCCGTCGCTGGAATTATATAATTTTGGTGGTGGAATTCTGGAATGGAATGAACGAGGCTATCCAATTATTTCTTAAGTTATTTGAGGTTGAGGTTGCTCAAAGAGAAGTAGGAAGGTGGATAAGTGGATCTGAGTTTGAGTATTTTCTCTTAAAAATTTTCAACTCGATATAAATAATATATACCGAGTTGAAAAGAGATAATTATTTTTTATTCATTTGTATGCGAACATTTGAATTGTGTTGTTGGTATGCTCCTGATAGTCCATCAACGATAAATCCAGGCCAAAAGAATATGTTAACCAAAGTGACGCTATTGAAACCTTTTTCAGATCCTTGCTGCACTTGGTGATATCCTTTTTTGTGACAGATGAATTTTAGTCCGCCATCTGCTCTGCTTACTGAAATTGTTGCTGGATTACCGCCTAATTGGTATGCAGCGCCATTTGTAGGGTAGACCATACATCCATGGTCAACAATGTGTTGTCCATCTTGGTCAACAACATTTACTGTTAGTTGTTGATGGGCAGAAGTGAAGATAGTTGCGCAACCAGATAGGGTAACGAAAAGTGCTAGTAGAGTAAATTTTTTGATCATAGAAATAATAAATATAAATTAATTAAAAT
>JAQXDF010000036.1 GCA_029251475.1 Rickettsiaceae bacterium | reverse complement strand
CTATTTTCTTTAAGTTCTGGTTATATTGCGACCAGTTGCGCTCTTTTCTGTATTTTTTCATACGTACTTTAATAGCGCAACTACCTACCTTTTTCAACCGCCATGCAACAACGCCGCTTGACCCGGAATCTAGATCCGTAAATCCTAGTTCAGGATGAATTTGATCGAACATTCTTTATAGTAAATTACTTATTAATAATCATGGTAAAATCTTATGAAAAAATGTCTCAAAAACATCACTCCAAATACTTGCATCACTAATACTATGAACTGCCTGTTTAATACAAAATACAACTGGAGTTTAGTGGTCATGACGCTAGCACTATACTGTGTGGCACTAATGTTCAGATATTCAAGTAACATGAATTTTGATATGTATATAACAGTAAATAGTAATATTAAAATTTTTAGTATAGTCGCTATTTTAATTGGATTTTTTAAAAACACAGAAGAATCCCGAGCTCTTATTAGCACTGGCATTGCGTCCTTTATTCTTTCTTTTATTACTATAGTAATGAATAAAACATTTATGCCATTTAGTGCTGAAATAAACTTTTTTATATTAACACCAATAAATATATTTTTGTTCTTTCTTCTTGCTAAAATCATGCTAGAAGTAGGTGGCGTAAAGCAGGTAAGTAAAAAATAAACTCCTACATGTATAGTAAATTACAATAAGCTTCTTAGCCACTGGGGGTTTAACACCGGAATCTAGATCCGCCAAGTTACTTCAGTGTGACGAGTTGTTCAGCAGAAGCTTAATCGCAGCTCTTCATTGTAATATGCTGTATCACCTATTTGAGTATTCTAAAAAGCAGCTGGATGCGTCAGGATAATTCCCTGCATCCAGCTTTTTTATTTTAAAATAATAAAAGAGACAATAAATGAGCCAGATTATTTTATTAAATGGTGCTAGCTCTAGTGGCAAGACCTCGATTGCAAGAAGCATCCAATATTTAAGCAATGAGCCGTGGCTGACTTTTGGCGTTGACACATTTATAGAAATGGCATCATATCCATCGCCTGGTAGGGATGATGAGTATTTTGCTTTCGTACCTGGAGAAAACAATCGTGGCCCACTAGTCTCTGTAAAAGCCAAACGAAGCAGAGCTAAATTATTTGATGGAATGGCAGATTTTGGCCTGCTGCTCGCAGACAGAGAAAATAACCTTATCATAGATGAAGTTTTATTAAATGATCAGCAGCTAAAGCTGTATGTAGACAGATTGGCTAAACATACCGTATATTTCGTTGGCGTCAAATGTGACTTAGGCATTATGCAAGAACGCGAGTATTTACGTCAAAATAGACATATTGGGCTATCAAACGGTCAATTTGATATAGTGCATAGCGGAACTAGAGAATATGATCTAACCGTTGATACAAGCAATGTATCAATATTTGAGATTTCTCAGGAAATAATCACTTTCATCGAAAATAATCCAAAACCAAATGGTTTTAATAATATGAGAAACAATCTATTATAAATCCCCAAATAGCATCTATAGTATTTTACAATGAAGTGTTGCTCAGAAAGCTTAGATTCATTTTACACAATAAGCTTCGGAGTCATTCCGGGTTTAACCCGGAATCTAGATCCGTCAATTGAATTCAGGATGACTTTAATCGCAAGTCTTCATTGTAATTTACTATATCTGGTTTGCACTGGGAAGAGCAAGAATCGAATGAAGGCGACCAATGTTAACTAATCTCCCATCATAATCACTTCGTGATAAGCTTCTTCGAAATTAATAGGAACAAACTCCTGCGTGGCTCGAGAGATAGTTCCTGACCTATATTCCATATATGCTTCAGACTGCGCTAGGTCAAAATGTTTAAGTCCCTCCATAATATCATTTAGACCAAATTCTTCAGCTTTTTCAAAGATATCATTTAAATAGTTACTGTTATAAAAATAATTATTATCTAGTTTAAAAATAGTTTCAAATACATTTGCATCATTATTATCCATTGCTTGCTGAATAAGTTGGTCTATATCATACTCATGATCTGCAAGCATTTTAATTATATCTTGTGCATGGGTGTTATTAGCAATTAGTGCATACACTAAATTTGCGTCTAATTGTGTGAAGTTAAAATCCATAGTTTCTGCTTGTTCTTCACTGACGCATGATTTTAGTAGTTCCATGCAATCTTCTGTAGTTAATGAAGCGAAATTATCAGTAATTAGATCTAGTTCATTGGTAGACGAATCCTCCTCTGCAGCTGCTGCACTTCCAGCATTACCTTCTGCTATCATAGAACTTACAGGAGCACTGAAATAGTTGCTGCTAACATCTGGAGTAGGAAGAAGAATACATCCTTTGCTATCTCTTTCTAAGTCTCCTGAAAATATATTCAAAAAAGATCCTATATGAACCAACGCATCACTAGGTAGCTCCTTTTGAACAGGAGATTCTGTAGTGGAATCAAGCCATTGTATATTGCCATCTTTGGCTACATCTAGAAAACGTAGAAACTTCTCTGATGTAAAATTATTGATTTTTTGGCGAACTCCTACTAGATCTGCTATTATATAAGCACGAAAACTAGTATCCGCCTTGGTGTTGAAGTATTTTACATGCCCCCAATTCACTATAGGCTCCTGGCTATTATCTATAGATTTAGTCATTGATTTTAAAGTACCGAGAACGGCATTTAGTGTATCTTTTGGAGCTTGAGCTTTTTGTAAATCAGTGCTTTTCATTGTTTTACTCAATATTATTAGTTACGTGCATTGTACTAATAATATTTAAGAAAGTCAATCAAGCATAGTGTACATTTCTGAGAAGTTATTTAATTAGGGGCTATATAAGTCATATGCCTTAAGATGACGCGCGCCAATCTTCTGCTACTTAATGCCCGGCGCTTTGTGCATATTAAATACCGGGCATTAGGATAATTCTTTATGCTGTTTCTTTATTTTTGAAGAAAACAAGTTTTATACAATAAATAGCAAATACCACCACAAACCAGCTGATAAATAGCTTGCCAGTCAATAGCATGCTACCATCTTTATCTATTATTTGTCTTGATAACAAATATAGAGATGCTAATAGCGCAATTGGTGCTATTAAAAATATAACTGGGCATTTAAAAGTTCTTTCTGCATTAGGATATTTAAATCTAAATAGCATTACAATAATTGTAATTAATATGTAATCCGTTAAGGCAGCCATGCTAGATAATTTGGCTAGTAATTGCAAAGGAGCAAACGCAGCCAGCAACCCTAGTGACACTGAAAAAAACAATAAAGAGAAATATGGACTATCATATTTATGGTGTAGTCTGGCCAACGATTTCGGCAACAAGCCATCACGCGCCATTGCATAGAAAATTCTAGATAAACCATACAGATTAATCATAATCACTGTTGCCATCCCAGCAATAGCACCCGTAGCAACCAAAGCTGAGCCTATATCGCTACCAACTAGATGCAATGCATAGGCTAGAGGCTGAGCAGTGTTTAGATCCTCGAAAGGTACTACGCCAGTTAATGCCACAGCAACAGCTATATATACTAATGTTGCACCTATAAGTGATCCAATAATTCCAATTGTTAGATCTTTTTTAGGGTTCTTGCATTCCTCTGCCGTACTAGCTAGTACTCCAAATCCACCAAATGCAAAAAACAATATAGATGCTCCACGTAATACGTCATCAAAACCATATGGCATGAAATTTTCCCAGTTCGTAGCATCAAAATGGGGAGCAGCAAGGAAAATAAATATAAAAATTGCTGCTATTTTTATAAGTACTAGGATGCTGTTTAATTTCTTACTCTCTGTAGTACCGCGATAAAGCATAAAGCCAATTGCAAAGATAATAAGCAAAGCAGGTAAGTTCATCACTCCACCTTCATGTGGAGGTTTTACTAAATATTCAGGCAATCCACATCCTGCAGCTTGTAGAACTCCTTGCACATAAGCAGACCAGCTGCTTGCTACTGCCGAAGCAGCAATACCAAATTCTATAACTATTAAGCCGCCAACAAGCCAGGCAGCAACTTGACCAAATGCAACATAAGAATATGTATAGATACTACCAGATGTTGGCAGCATAGTTGCAAGCTCCGTGTATGATAAAGCTACAAAAATACAGGTAAGACCTGCAATCGCAAATGAAAGAGTGACAGCTGGGCCTGAATATTGGGCTGCAACAATACCCGTAAGAGCAAAAACTCCAGTACCGATAATTCCCCCAAGGCCAAGCAAAATTAGATCTATAGCTGTTAGGTTTTTAGCAAGGCCACTAGTATTAAATGCCTCTTTTACTGACTCAAAACTTTTCTTTGTAAAAAAACTCATTTTGGTATTACCTTTATTATATTATTTTATATCTCTTGTGATCCACCCACCACCTAAAACCCTTGTGCCGTCATAAAATACACATGCCTGTCCTGGGGTTATAGCTTTTTCTTCTTCTAACAATGTAACGCGTATTTGTTTGTTAGCTTCTATGTTTAATATAGCACGCACTCCTGGGGTGGTAGAGCGTACTTTTGCAATCACTTCTAAACCTTCTGGATTCAGGTCTTGTGCCAGCCAATTCACTTCTTTTAATACAAATTGTGTCTTAACAAGACAAGATTCTGGCCCAACGTAAACTATATTATCTTCAGGGTCAACTTTTATAACATATAGCGGCTCTCCAAAGGAAATTTTCAATCCCCTTCTTTGACCTACAGTATAGTTAATAATCCCCTGATGTTCTCCCAGGTCAAAACCATCAACATGCAAAAATCTTCCTGGCTTGCTAGCATCAGGCTTTATTTTATTGATTACATCCCGATAATTTCCATTTGGTACAAAGCATATATCTTGGCTATCTGGTTTGTTTGCTACTTCTAGTCCAAATTTATGAGCTAATTCTCTTGTTTCATCTTTGGTTTGTCCACCAAGTGGGAACATTAAGTAGTCTAGTTGTTCATTAGTTGTAGAAAATAGAAAATAACTTTGATCTTTATCTTCACTGACGCCTTTATGCAATGTAGAAATATTATTCTCAACAATTTTTTGTACATAATGCCCCGTCGCAAGAGCATCTGCCTTGAGCTCCTTAGCTACTTTTAGTAAATCATGGAATTTTACAGATTGATTGCAACGCACACAAGGAAGAGGAGTTTCGCCTCTGACGTAACTATCTACGAAATCATCTATTACTTCTTCACGAAATTTATTTTCATAATTCATGACATAATGCGGGAAGCCTAATTTATCAGCAACCATCTTCGCATCATAAATATCCTGTCCAGCGCAGCATGCACCTTTTTTTTGCAAGACTTGACCATAATCAAATAATTGCAAAGTAACGCCTATAACATTATGTCCAGCCTCATGTAGCATTGCTGCTACGACTGAACTATCGACACCTCCAGACATTGCTACTACTATAGTTTTTTTGTTAGGCATTTAAATATAATTATAAAATTAAGAAAACGAATTATATTAAAAAATAGTAAAAAGAGCAAGAGGGATCTAAATAAAGTTGAAATCCATATTATTGCAGCAATTTTAGAATTTGTCTTAAGATCGCGTGCTTAAAAGGGTAATACCTTTTTCCAAGAAGGCGCTTCATATACGTCCAGGTTCTCAGCTTTTTTTAAGTATGAAAGAAGTGGTATAGCTAATGGCATCAGTATAATTTCATATAACACCTTAAGTATTGTCAGCATCATGACCATCTTAAGAAGCTCGTCATCTGGTTTTATGCCATAAAAAGTCATCTGGCTAGATAATATAATTATTCCGAAAAAAATACTTTCTAAAAAAGAAGAGACTAAGGTGCTAAATATGGCGCGAAGAGCAAATAGCCGGCCTTGAAATTGAATTTTTAAATAAGCAATCATTGAGGCATTTATCAACTCACCAAAAAAATAGCTGATTAAAGAGCTCAGCATAATTTGAGGGGACAAGGCAAAGATAGATTCAAATGCATCTTTCTCCTCCCAGTCGGACCCTTCTGGTAGGGAGGTGATCAGATACATCAATATGGTAAATAATAAATTTAAAAGCAGTGCTATCCAGATAGTTCTTCTACTTGCAGAGAAACCATATACTTCCGTCATTATATCATTTAATAAATACAACAATGGAAAGAAAATGATGCCCGCGCTCACTTGCGCCATTCCCATAATATTAATTATTTTCATTTCTGCCATATTGGACACAAATAGGCAGAATGTAAAAACCATAGTTAAAATATGATAGAATTTTGTGTTTTGTAAGGAAACTTTTGTCATAAAAATCGCTCTAAATAATCCAATATCATTTTATACTGCAGTGCACTTTAAAATATCCTTCACCCGTTTTAAATCAACCATTTGATGACACATAAATATATTTATTATTTGAATTAGCTAATTCCATTTTCGCCTAATATGGTTAATTGTCAAGTATAAGTGCATGAGCCGCATGAGTTCAATAGAGATGGGCTCAATTAGGTCACTGGGAATGTTTGGAACTCTATGATCTTTGACTATTTTGGCGTGTAATTGCGTTGTCAGCTGCTCTTAAACCAAGTTTATGGCTGATTTGATTGGACCTAACTAAAACCATGATAGCGCTTAGTAGGTCCGTATTTAATGGGGGGACTTCTTAGAAGCCTGATACTTCCGTTGCTTCGGTCAATTGACCTGTCGGGGCAACTGGCTCTTCTGCAGCCCCTGTAGATTCTAAGTTCATATCCCAAAGACTATTTGCCTGCGCTATATTAGCTTCAGATTCTACAATTCGTTCTGAGATTTTATTCTTCTCCGCTTCATTCACCATCTCTTCTATTGTTATTCCACCACCGCCTGAGCCGTCAGGAAGATTTGCTGCAGTTTTTTTTGAGTTGGAAGAAGTCATCTTTAAGATTCCGGTATCTTTTTTATTTAAAAAACCACCAATTGTTCCCAGCACTAGATATGAATGTAAGCTACTATGTCTAATTTTAACAATATCACCTTCTAAATCATTCGGTATATGGCTATCTTTAGTTTTTAGCAAAGGCGAGGCTTTAGAATAATTTACACAAGATTGATAATAAGTTGCATTTGCTTCTAATATTTCGATATCCAAACCAGATTCTTGCAGTTTTTTCTTAAAGAACTTCTCATTTTCTAAATATCTATCAAGAGGATTGATTATATAGTCCGTTAAAAATTCAATATGATTAATATTTGTAATATCTCTAATATCAACATCTGTAACATCATTACCTGCAGCAATTTTTGTAAGATTATCTAAAACAGCTTTCTGAATTAGTCTATTGCGATCAGTAAGTTCTCCGAGCTGATTAACTCCAGATTCTTCTATATCGCTAAAAGCAGTGCTAAGTGAAATTAGAGTACTGTTTGTTTTTAAAGCTTCAGCCAGTGCCAGAGCGCCGCTACTACCTATGCTACTATGAACAAGAGTAAGACAGGTTAGAGTACTGTTCGTTTTTAAGGCTTCTGCAAGTGCCACAGCCCCGTCAGAACCTATATTGTTTCCACTAAGCTCAAGCGATTCTAGAGATCTGTTTTCTTTCAAAGCCTTCGCTATTACCACAGCCCCTTCTTCATCTATATCATTTACACTGAAATTAAGTGAAGTTAGAATACTGTTTGTTTTTAAAGCTTCAGCCAGTGCCAGAGCGCCGCTATTACCTATTCTAGCCTGAATAAGACTAAGTCCGGTTAGATTACTGTTTGTTTTTAAGGCTTCTATCAGTGTCAGAGCGCCGCTATTACCTATGTTGTTATTGTGCAAATTAGACATTATGAATTGACAGAATCCTGTGCCCTCATCTCCTACCAGGATCTGTGAATTATTAAGATCTTCAGAAGAAATTCTAACTTCTTGTAAAACTTTCAATACAGCCATTTTATTGTCTCTTAATTTATTGTTTTCTTATGGCTCTATTTTTATATCACTAGAGGCTCATTACTCTGCTCTGAATAGAATTTCCCTAGGCAATTATAGCATAAAGATCGCGCAAATAGAATTAATAGTATGATGACCTTGTACTTTTAGTTTTGTTGATGAGTGAACATACAACTTACGTTATTTTATCAAATAAATCACTCTCTATTATAAGAAAAATTTGGCCTTCAAAATCTTTGGTCGCCCTAAGTTCTATATTTTTTAGAAAAAATGCTGGAAAAATTATTGATTCAATGATATACCTACTTTCAGCCTATCTTAAGGAGAGATGGCCGAGTGGCTGAATGCGCTCCCCTGCTAAGGGAGTATAGGGAGCAATCTCTATCGAGGGTTCGAATCCCTCTCTCTCCGCCATCCAAATATAACAAAACTAATCTTCATATTGCGGGTATTCAATACACCACAATATTCACCTTAAATAATAATATTTGTACGAATAAATAATATCGAATCTAGGCATGTCCTGCTTTCAAGCAATACAACTCGCAATGTTACTAAGTTTTAAGTTGTATTATTTGAAAGACAAGCACTAGATTAGTTATACTGCGATGTTTGGCGGTTAATTCCCAAAAAAATTAACTAGACGTCTAGGTTAGCAACATTCAAAGCATTAGCATTGATAAATTCTCTGCGCGGCTCAACAACACTACCCATCAAAGTAGAAATAACTTCTTCTGTCTCATCAATATCACTAACTTTTACTTGTAGTAATGTACGCTTTTCGTGGTCTAGTGTAGTTTCCCATAATTGCTCAGCATTCATTTCACCCAAACCTTTAAAGCGTTGGACAGCAAGGCCTTTTTTGCGACTTTCTATAATGATTTGAAGCATTTGACTCGGAAGATTCACCTCGAATGCTTGGCTTTTAATATTTAGAGTAGTTTTACCAATAAAGAATTTTTCTAGCAGCTGGCCAATTTTGCTCAAAGCAACAAAGGAAGGTGACTCGATTTGCTCTAAATAAAGAATTTTGTTAATTCTGACTCCTCGTACAAAACGGAAAAATTGAATTGATTTATTTTCTTCAATATTCACTTCCCAATCTGTTTTATCAGGAGCCGCCATACCTAAATTCAGAGGTGATAATGCAGAAACTAACTGATCTTTTTTGCTAGAAGAAAAAGCATCTTTTTCTAGCAAATTATTAATCGCCAAACATTCTGCTATTTCTTTATCAAATGTTTTGGATATAGAAGATAAATTATCCGCCAATTTAGTGATTTTGTGAACTATATCCGCCAAAGCATCTCCATCAACAAGACCACCAGAAGTTTCGGCAGAACTATCATTAAGAGCACCGTTAATCAAATATTCTTGTAATGCCTGTTCATTCTTTAAGTATACTTCATTGCTACCCCGCTTTATTTTATAAAGAGGTGGTTGCGCGATATATAAATAGCCTTTATCAATAAGAGGCTTCATGTGTCTATAGAAGAATGTTAATAATAAAGTTCTAATATGCGATCCATCAACGTCCGCATCCGTCATAATCACAATTTTATGATACCTAATTTTTTCAACATCGAAATCTTTTCCAATACCACCGCCTAGCGCAGTGATCAATGTACCAACTTGTTCAGAAGCCAGCATTTTATCGAAACGAGCTCTTTCAACATTCAAGATCTTACCACGCAATGGCAAGATAGCCTGTGTTTTACGATCTCTACCTTGCTTAGCAGTACCACCCGCGGAATCTCCCTCCACTATGAATAATTCTGATAAGGCTGGATCTTTTTCCTGACAATCAGCTAACTTACCTGGCAAATTTGAGATTTCTAAAGCAGATTTACGTCTAGTAAGCTCTCTAGCTCTTTTTGCAGCTTCACGCGCACTAGCAGCTTCAATTACTTTTGAAACAATTGCTTTTGCCTCTGATGGATTTTCTTCAAACCACTCAAGTAGTTTTGCATACACAGCCGATTCAACAACTGGACGTACTTCGGATGAAACTAACTTATCCTTGGTCTGTGAAGAGAATTTTGGATCCGGCACTTTAACAGACAAAATACATGCAAGACCTTCTCTAGCATCATCTCCTGACAATGATACTTTCATTTTCTTACTTATTCCGCTTTTATCAGCGTAAGAATTTATTACTCTAGTTAAGGCCGCTTTAAATGCCGAAAGGTGGGTTCCCCCATCTCTTTGCCTAATATTATTAGTAAAACAAAGAATATTTTCATGATATGAATCATTCCACTGCATAGCAAATTCAAGAGTAATACCCTTATCGTCGTCGCTAGCAGTTAGCGAAATAGATGGATGAAGGGCAACTTTATTGCGGTTAGTATATTCAACATAAGCTTTTACACCACCATCATAACAAAACTCCGTTGCTTTTTGTTCGTCGTAGCGATCATCTGTAAGAAGAATATGTACACCTGAATTCAAAAATGCTAATTCGCACAATCTATGTTCTAAAGTAGGAAAGTCAAACTCCATGATTTTAAAGATATCAGAGCATGGCATAAAGGTCACTTCTGTACCTTTTTTTACGATATTTTCGTTCTCCAAGCGCAATGGAAATTCTGTATCACCATTTTTAAATCTAATTAAATGCTCTTGATTATCACGCCAAATTCTTAACTCTAGCCAGCTAGATAAAGCGTTTACAACTGAAACACCCACGCCATGCAGACCACCAGAAACTTTATATGAATTCTGATCAAACTTACCACCCGCATGTAGCTGAGTCATAATAACCTCAGCAGCAGACACACCTTCTCCTTCATGCATATCTACTGGTATACCACGCCCATTATCACTAACAGTAACAGAACCATTTTTATTTAAAGTCACTTTAACCAAATCACAATGTCCAGCCAATGCTTCATCTATCGCATTATCTACTACTTCATAGACCATGTGATGCAAACCAGAGCCATCATCAGTATCTCCAATATACATACCAGGCCTTTTACGTACTGCTTCTAGACCTTTTAATACTTTAATAGAGTCAGCCGCATATTCGTCGACTTTTACTTCTTCTGTTATATTTGACATGAACATTCCTAATGTGATAAAAATAATAAGAATTATCATACAAGGAAATCACAAATTTTAAAAGCAAAACTTGGGCTAAATAACGGAGAGATTTATGAATCAACTAACCTTTCGCAAACTTGATGAATCTCTTACAGATTATGACTTAGTGCTATTTGATTTATGGGGAGTTATTATCGAAGGAGAAACTACTTATCCTGGTGTAGTAGATGCAATAAATAAGATTATTACTAAAACAAATGTAATATTTTTAACCAACGCCCCAAGGCCAGCTTTTAGATCAGCGCAAATACTGCGTGACTTTGGAATTCATGATGCAACAGAAGATATGCTTATGACTTCTGGCGACGTAGCTCGCAAAATGATTCTGGACCATCGAGCTAGTTTAGACGACAAAGTTCCACAAATATACCACCTTGGCCAAGACCGTAATAAAGACATATTACTACAACTAGAACACCAATTAACACAAGATATTACAAAAGCAGACATATTATTATTAAGTTTATATCGTGATGACCATGAAGATATCCATGAATTTAATGCTCTTCTAGAACAGGCAGCTAAGCTTCCTAATCTATTAATATTATGCTCAAATCCTGATACAACCATTCCAAAAAATGGAAATACTAGATATTGCTCGGGCTATTTTGCAGAAATCATAGAGAATTTTGGTGGCGAAGTGATTTACACAGGCAAACCCAAAAGTTTAATTTATGAGCGTGCTTTACAAAAGCATAAAAATATCCAAAAAGACCGTGTACTAATGGTGGGCGATACTTTTGAAACAGATATACTCGGTGCAAATAAAGCCGGAATTCATTCAGCTTTAGTGCTAACAGGTAACGCCGCTCCTTTTCATAATATGCATGACTCCATAGATAATAAATTAGAGGCCTTAGAACAACACGCTAAGGAAATGGGCGTAATGCCTAGTTTTGTTACTAGTATTCTGTAATTAATTATGCAGAATAAAACATATATTCTAGAACACGAACAGGACTCGCGCGACTTTGCTAAGCAGTTAGCCAACACTATTAAACCAGGAAGTATTCTAGTTTTTAATGGCGACCTAGGCGCAGGAAAAACTTTCTTATGCCGCGAGATTATCAAAGAATTATGCGGCTCGCAAACAAGAATAATCAGCCCAACCTTTAATCTATTGCAAACTTATGATTATAAAGACATTGTAATCTATCATTTTGACCTTTATAGATTAAAAAATCCTTCTGAAATCTATGAACTTGGAATAGAAGATGCTTTATCCGGCAACATCTGCCTAATTGAATGGCCCGATATTATAGCAAATATACTACCAGAAGATACTATTCATATTAAAATTGAAATAGATGGCGCCGACAAAAGGAAGGTGACTTTGGGTACAATATAAAGCCTCTACCGCCAAAAGATTGTTGTAGGTACACTTAAGCCTAAAACAATCCTTTGAGTTGTTTCAAATGCATTACTGGATTCAAACCTGAAAATTTCTCCTTGGAACAACAATACATTGTTTGAAAGCCTAGTTTTGTAGCCTCTTTTATTCGTGCTTCGGTTTGTGATACCTTGCGCACCTCGCCAGAAAGCCCTACCTCACCAAAGAAAATGCTACCTTGTGGAAGCGGCACATTGCTCGCCGCTGAAATCAAGGCAGCCGCAACAGCAAGATCTGCGGCTGGTTCAGTAATACGCAAGCCCCCTGCTACGCTAAGATATACCTCATGTGAGGATAAATTTAAACCAAATCTAACACCAAGAACTGCTATTATCATAGATAATCTATTATTATCCCACCCAACAATAGAGCGCCTAGGTGTAGCCATATTTGTCGGAGCAATTAATGCTTGTATTTCAATAAGTAATGGCCTTGAGCCTTCAATGCCAGCAAAAACTGCGCTGCCGGTGACGTTATTTTCACGCTCCATTAAAAACAACTCCGAAGGGTTAGATATTTCCACTAAGCCCTTAGAAGTCATTTCAAAAACGCCAATTTCATTTACTCCACCAAAGCGGTTTTTTATTGATCTTAAAATACGAAAATGATTATTATGGTCACCTTCGAAATAAAGAACAGTATCCACCATATGCTCTAGTACTTTTGGCCCTGCAAGCTGACCATCTTTATTCACATGACAGGCAAGAAGTAGAGTAATGTTATTTTGTTTTGCATAGTTAATAAGAATATGAGCACTGGCTCTTATCTGCGAAACAGTACCAGGGGCGGAAGATAATTCATTAGTTGCCACGGTTTGTATTGAATCTATCACCACTAAATCTAATGTTTCTTTATTCTGATCAATGGTGGAAATAATATCCTCAACATTTGTTGCAGCAAGCAAAGCTGTTTTGTTATCCTGGATATTAAGACGCTCAGCTCTGAGTTTAATTTGATTGATTGACTCTTCGCCAGTGATATATAAACATCCCATATTGTTTTTAGAAAGGCTCGTAGAGAGCTGCAATAATAAAGTTGATTTACCAATACCAGGATCACCACCAATTAAAATAGCTGATCCACGCACTAAACCACCGCCTAGTACACGGTTCAATTCTTCTATGGGGGTTTTAGTTCTAGTTGCCTGCTCTACCTTGTCCATTAGCGAGTGTAAAACCTGCGGAGCTCCAGTATTTGGGACAACAACTTTACTTGCAGATAAAGCCTCTTCCGATATAGTTCCCCATTCCATACAATCAGGACATTGCCCCGACCATTTGCTACTCATACTACCACAAGAAGCACAAGAATATTGCTTCTTAACTTTGCTCATATCTCAATAATATCAATTTATTATTACCGTAAACTTTTTTCTTTATAAGCTGCATCGCGCTTGGCAGTTCAAATTCCCCCCTTGATTCCATTTCAATGGCGATAATTGCTCCCTTTGATAGATAATCATGCTCAATCAAAATGTTGAGAGATTTTACTACATAATCCTTATAGTAAGGAGGGTCCATGAATACCAGATTATACTGATCTATTGAGCGAGGGAGACGCATAACATCAAGTAAAAGAGTTTTGACTTGTTTTGTATCGCTTATAGTTTGTGCAAAATCTCTTGCGAGCTTCAAATGATCTATTTTATTATCCACAAGCATAACACTAAAAGCCCCTCTTGAAAGGGCTTCAAAAGATAATATGCCAGTGCCCGAAAACAAGTCTAGCACTTTAGCTCCAATCACTGCATTGCTATCTTGAAACTCACCTGATGATAATATGCTAAACAAAGCTTCCCGGAATTTAGTTGTAGAGGGCCTATAATCTAAACTTTTAAGCGTTGGTATAGCTCTATTTCTGTACTTCCCAGCTATAATTTTCATGTATTTTTACCTCTTTAAATTCACCAGGTTGCATATCTCCTAGGCTATATTCACCAAAATTTGTACGGATCAAACGGCTAACTTCTAAATCAAAATACTCAAAAATCTTTCTGATTTCACGATTTTTCCCTTCTGTTAAAACAACTTCATACCAAGAATTAGTTGCACCTTTTTTTGTGCATTTAATTGATTTTGGATTATAAATAATTCCATCAATAGTAATTTTTTTGTTGTTTAAACTAATCTCACTACCACGACCATAAGATCTTAACTTATAAACCCTTTCTAAATTATTAGATGGAGATTCAAAATATCTAGATAAATCGCCGTTATTAGTAAGAAGTAATAATCCCTCACTATTTAAATCTAACCTTCCAACCGAAATAACCCTTGGTAATTTTCCTTCCAGCTCCTCAAAAATAGTTGGCCTACCCTGCGGGTCGTCATGAGTTGTAAGCAATCCCACTGGTTTATAGTATACCCATAATCTAGTCCTAGGAATCTTAGTGACACTTTTTCCATTAACTTTTATAAAATTAGTTTCATTTATGTTTAATGCAGGACTGTTAATAACCTTCCCATCAACCATCACTTCGCCCTGTTCTATAAGCCTTTCAGCTTCTCTTCTGGAGCAAACCCCAGCGTTGGCAATAAATTTTGCAATTCTCATAAAAAGTAACTTTTATAAACTATTAAACCCTGAATCAAAGTCAAGGTGACATTATACTACGATATTAACAATTTTCTTGGGTACAATAATAACTTTGCGAATCTCAGCGCCATCAATATGCTTAACAATAGCTGGTATTTCACAGGCAATTTTCTTAATCTCATCTTCTGAATAAGACTCATAAAATTCATGAGTAGCTCTCAGCTTTCCTTTTACCTGAATTGCCATAACATAACTATCAGACTGCAACTTAGATGTGTCTGCCTTAGGCCACGCTGCTTTATATAAAGGAGTGTTGTTTCCTAATTTCTGCCAAAGCTCTTCTGTAATATGTGGAATAAATGGATTCAATAATTGCATCATTGCCTTGCTTCCTTCAATAATAGAAGTTTTATCTGGGCTATTTGAAGCTAGATTATCACTTATAGCATTATATAATTCACGAATCCTAGCTATGGCTTTATTCAAACGATAGCCCATTATATCTTCAGATACATTTTGAATTGTAGCATGAATTTGAGCCTGCAATTTTTGATTAGTATGATCGGACTCTTTTAATGCTGGTAATTTATCTACCAAAACTACAAGACGTTGTATAAATTTCTTGCACCCATCGAGACCAGATGCTGACCATTCTAGATCTTTCTCGGCCGGACTATCTGATAACACAAACATTCTAATGGCATCGGCGCCATGCGTTTCTAGCATAGTCTCAAGTTCAATAACGTTAAGCTTAGACTTACTCATCTTTTCTATTTTACCTTGAAAAACCTCTTCACCGCTATTTATATGGAAAAACTTGCCATCTTTTTCTTTTACTTCCGTAGGATATACCCATTTACCATTTTTATCCTTATAGGTAACGTGCAACACCATACCTTGCGTCAATAAACGCTTAAATGGCTCTCTCGCATTTATATAACCAACATCAGACATCGCCTTAGTAAAGAATCTTGCATATAACAAATGCAGAATCGCATGTTCAATACCACCAATATATTGATCAACTGGTAGCCAATAATCACATGCAGTTTTATCCGTCATTTTATCAGCTTTGTTATTACAAAATCTTGTAAAATACCAAGAAGACTCAAAAAATGTATCGAAAGTATCAGTTTCACGCTCTGCCGGAGATTGACACTTAGGGCACTCAACATGTTTCCATGTTTTATGGCTATCTAATGGATTGCCTGGCTCTTTAAAACTAACATCTTTTGGTAATTCAACTGGTAAATCTTTATCTGGAACAGGAACTGCGCCACATGATGTACAATAAATTATAGGAATGGGACATCCCCAATATCTTTGACGTGAAATTCCCCAATCACGAAGGCGGTAATTAACTTCACGCTTGCCGATTTTTAATTCTTCAAATTTATCTATGATTTTGCTTCGCGCTTCTGACACACTCAGTCCATTCAAAAAGTCTGAGTTGATCATTATGTCATTTTGATCATAAATATATGCATTTTCGTCCAAATCAATTTCATGATTATCGATACGAGCAATTTGCAATAATTCTAGACCTTCAGTATTTTGTACCAATTCAAAATCACGTTTATCATGAGCTGGGCAGCCAAAAACAGCCCCAGTGCCATAATCCATTAAAACAAAGTTTGCAATAACCACTGGTATTTTTATACTCCCATCAAATGGATGAACCGCATAAAGCCCTGTGTGCACACATTCTTTCTCAGCTTTTTCAATATCTGATTCTGCAGTAGAATTATGGGAGCATTTATCTATAAAAGATTTGATTTCATCATTGATCTTTATCTCTTGAAGCAAAGGGTGGTTGTAAGCGATTGCTACAAAACTTGTCCCAAAAATAGCTTCGGGAGTAGTTGAATATACCTCAATAGTATCGCTTTTTCCTTCTATATTAAAATGAAAACGAGCACCTTCGGATTTACCAATCCAATTTTTTTGCATGTTTCTAACATTTTCTGGCCAATCTTCCAAAGAATCTATATCTTGCAGTAATTCTTCCGCATAATCCGTGATTTTCAAGAACCATTGCTTTAAATATTTTTTTTCTACCAAAGCGCCAGAACGCCAACCTCTCCCATCAACAACCTGCTCATTTGCAAGAACGGTATTATCAATTGGATCCCAATTAACGGATGATTCTTTTTGGTAGGCTAATCCTTTGGATAATAAATCTAGGAAGAATTTTTGTTCATGTTGATAATATTCAGATGAGCAACTTGCTACTTCCCTATCCCAATCATAAGACAAACCAACAGATTTCAATTGCTCACGCATCGTGTCAATATTAGCATAAGTCCAGTCTGCCGGATGCGAGTCATTAGCCATTGCCGCATTTTCTGCTGGCAGACCAAATGCATCCCAGCCCATAGGATGCAGAACATTATGACCATTTAACTGAAAATAGCGCGCTATCACGTCTCCTATAGCATAATTACGCAAATGCCCTACATGGAACTTTCCAGATGGATAAGGAAACATTTCAAGAACATAATATTTAGGCTTAGTTGAATTATTATCAACTACAAAAGCCTTATCTTCAGTCCATTTATTTTGCCATTTTTGTTCAATTTGCAATGTGTTCATAATGCTACTGTTGTTTATCAGAAATATATGAACAACATAACAAATAGTTAAAATATAAACAAGAAAAATAAATGCACCTTTAGTACAGTCTATCCTTGAATTACGACCACATATTTTTCATGCGAGAGAAGAAACCTTCATCCTTGCAATTAATGTCCATATCACCAAATTCTTTATCTAGCTCTTCCAGCAATTCTTTCTGTTTTTTAGTTAGCTTTTTAGGAATTTGTATATAAGCATGCGCATATAAATCACCACGAGATGACGAACGTACTTTAGACATTCCTTTGCCTTTTAGACGCACTTTATCACCTGTCTCAATTCCAGCTGGGATTGTTAAAGTAACTTTTGTACCATCTATAGTTGGAACTTCAACCTCGCCACCAAGCGCCGCCTTAGCAAAGCTCAATGGCAATTTGCAATGCAAGTTTTCGCCTTCTACTTTATAGGTATCATGAGCTTTTACATTTACAAATACGTACAAATCTCCAGCTATACCACCTCTGATTCCAGCCTCTCCTTCACCAGCAATTCTTATACGTGTATTGGTTTCAATGCCAGCTGGAACATTAACTATTAAATGTTTTTGCTTGTTTATACGTCCGTTACCACGGCATGTAGCACATGGATTTTTAATAATCTGACCAGATCCATTACACTGACCACAAGTTTGCTCTACTGCAAAAAATCCTTGTTGCATTCTTACAGCGCCAGCGCCGCCACATTGAGAACATGTAGTTGTTCCATGACTATCTTTTGTTCCTTTTCCGCTGCAAGGTGCACATTTTGCCTCTGCTGAAAAATTCAGCTCTTTATCTACGCCCTTAAATGCCTCCTCTAGGCTAATAGTAAGATTATATTTTAAATCAGATCCGCGTACTTGCGATGAGCGTCTTTGTCTTGCCCCTCCTCTGCCTTGACCACCCATGAAGTCACTGAAAAAATCACCGAATATATCGTTCATGTCAGCTCCCGCAAAACCACCACCGAATCCTCCGTGCCCACCAGCAGAACCACCTCCGCCATTTTCAAAAGCACCGTGACCAAAACGATCATAAGCAGATCTTTTTTGCTCATCTTTCAAAACATCATAGGCCTCACCTGCCTCTTTAAACTTTTTTTCAGATTCTGGGTTACCTTTGTTTTTGTCAGGATGGTGCTGTTTGGCGAGTTTTAGATAAGCCTTCTTTATTTCAGCACTATCAGCTGAGCGAGAAATTCCAAGAACTTCATAATAGTCTTTTTTTGACATTAGTACATACCGTTTCTAAAGAGTTTTTATTATTGCGATTTAAAAAGCCAAGATAATATTTTGTACTAGCTTGGCCTTTATAATGATTTATTTATTATCGCTTACATCTTTAAATTCGCCATCGACTACTTTGGAATCATCTTTTGAAGATTCTGTCTCAGGTTGTGGGTCTTGGTCTGCACCAGCTGCCTGATTCATCGCCTCGCCCATTTTCATTCCTGCCGCAGCTAGAAGATCTGTTTTTGCCTGAATTTCCTCTGCGTCATCAGATTCCATAGCGGTCTTAAGATCAGCAACTGCAGATTCAATGGCCTGCTTATCTTCATCAGAAACCTTATCTGCATGATCTTTCAGGCTCTTTTCTGTTGAATAAATTAAAGCATCGGCCTTATTCTTACTTTCAATAGACTCTCTACGCTTTTTATCATCAGCGGCATTTTGTTCTGCGTCCTTGACCATATCGTCAATTTCTTCTTGTTTTAGTCCACCAGAAGCCTGAATAGTCACTTTTTGCTCTTTACCGCTTGCTTTATCTTTTGCAGATACGTGAACAATACCATTAGCATCAATGTCAAAAGTCACTTCAATTTGTGGCATGCCTCTTGGAGAAGGAGGTATTCCATCCAAATTAAACTGTCCAAGCATTTTATTAT
Organism: Rickettsiaceae bacterium; assembly: GCA_029251475.1. Classification (GTDB taxonomy): domain Bacteria; phylum Pseudomonadota; class Alphaproteobacteria; order Rickettsiales; family Rickettsiaceae; genus Megaera_A. Next base: position 7,665 of record JAQXDF010000036.1, on the reverse strand, counting down.
GGGCAGCAAGCTCACGCTCACCTTGGAATACGCGAATAGTTACAGCGTGCTGATTATCTTCTGCGGTAGAGAACACCTGGCTTTTTTTAGCTGGGATTGTAGTATTACGATCAATTAATCTAGTAAACACACCTCCAAGGGTTTCAATACCAAGTGACAAAGGAGTTACGTCAAGAAGCAATACATCAGTAACATCACCTTGCAGCACACCACCTTGAATAGCAGCACCAAGAGCGACTACTTCATCAGGATTAACGCCTTTATGCGGCTCGCGTCCAAAGAAATCTTTCACTTTTTCAATAACTTTTGGCATTCTAGTCATACCACCAACTAAAATTACTTCGTCAATTTCAGATGATTTGATACCAGCATCCTTAAGAGCTTTTTTACAAGGCTCTATACTGCGGTCGATTAACTCCATCACAAGAGACTCAAGTTTAGCTCTAGTAAGCTTGATATTCATATGCTTAGGGCCACTTGCATCTGCAGTGATATAAGGCAAATTCACATCAGTTTGTTGGGATGAAGAAAGTTCCTTTTTAGCCTTTTCTGCTGCATCTTTTAATCTTTGCAAAGCTAGTGGATCTTTTGTTAAATCAACAGAAGTTTCTTTTTTGAATTCATCCACAAGGTAATTAAGAATTTTCATATCGAAATCTTCACCACCTAAGAAAGTATCACCATTAGTAGATTTTACTTCAAATACTCCATCGCCGATTTCTAGTATAGATACGTCGAACGTACCGCCACCAAGATCATATACAGCAATTGTTTTGTTTTCATTTTTTTCTAAACCATAAGCAAGAGATGCAGCTGTAGGTTCGTTTATTATACGCAATACTTCTAGGCCAGCTATTTTACCAGCATCTTTTGTTGCCTGCCTTTGGGCGTCATTAAAATAAGCTGGGACCGTGATTACTGCTTGAGTAACCTTCTCACCTAAAAAGCTCTCAGCTGTTTCTTTCATTTTTTGCAATATATATGCACTGATTTGGCTTGGAGAATATTTTTTACCATTTACTTCAACCCAAGCATCACCTGATTCAGACTTAACAATATCGTAAGCAACCATTTCCTGATCTTTTTTGACTGCCGGATCGCTATGGCTACGGCCAATAAGTCTTTTAATTGCAAACAAAGTGTTTTTAGCATTAGTAACAGCCTGTCTTTTTGCTGGCTGACCAACTAATACCTCACCGCTTTCAGTGAATGCAACCATAGAAGGAGTAGTTCTATCGCCCTCTGCATTCGTCAAAACTTTTGGCTTTTTTCCGTCCATTACTGACACACAAGAGTTAGTTGTGCCCAGATCTATACCTATAACTTTACTCATAATCATCACCTCATTAAAAATATAAAATTAGTTTCATTTTGACTCAAAAGCCTAACTTAAAATGCTTTCTCATCTACCATGTTTGTCTATATAGGAATATAATATTTATTTTACAAGAGGCTGTAGTAAAAATTATTTCATCTTTTTTCGATAATAAATGAAAAACCTAGTAATCTAGTGGTTTAAAGAACTCCCTTCAATAAATATGAGTATTTTTTTAAGTCTTGCCCTGCATCGCAATCAGCAGATAACTCAGACATAATGGGTAGTTGCGCGAGTAGAGGAATGGCATTATTTTTTGCTATTAATTCACCTCCGTTGCCAGAAAATAACCGTATTTTCTGATTTGTTTCTTCATTAACGTAATAGCTCATATTTTCTATGATTCCAGCTAGAGGTATATTGAATTTTTTATATAAATTAATCGCGCGGCTTACATCGATCTCAGAAATTTTTTGGGGAGTAGTCAACATAATAACTTTGTCGATAATATAATTTTGTAATAAGCTTAAATGTATATCGCCAGTGCCAGGAGGTGAATCAATTATTAAATAATCCAAATCTCCCCAATTAGTCAAAGATAACAATTGGTACAAGGCTTTACTCGTCATCGGTCCACGCCAACTTACAGAGGAACCCGGGGCGGTTAAGAAACCAATTGAATTTACAGATATTCCATAGTTTTTCAAAGGAATCATCTTGTCATTCTCTAAAGATGGCTTACCCTCTAGCCCCAATATATGAGGAATAGATGGACCATATATATCAGCATCAATAATCCCCACTCTCTTTCCTTCTGATGTTAATTTATGCGCCAACAGAGCTGAAACTGTAGATTTCCCTACACCGCCTTTACCGGCTGCAACTAAAACTATTTGTTTTACTCCTTCAATATGTAATTTTGACTTTTCTGGTTTAGTAGAGTCCTGCATCTGACGGTTACTGGTCAAAACTATGCTCACTTTATCTACTTTTGGTATTGCCTGTAATTTCTTAACTACTTCATCTCGAACCTGAGTAGCGTGCTCCAAGCCTAAATTTGTTATATCTAGAGAAAATCCAATGTTATTATTCTTGATAATCATATCAGATGAACGCTTCTCGACGGAAGATCCATCAGAAAAAACCACGCTAGATATAATAGTTTGAATTTGTGGGCGGTTAAAATCTGTCATGCTTGCAATATATTATAATTTTTACTATATTATATTGAATTAGTTCTTTCATTACAAAATTTAAATTACGGTTTCTCCCAATGATCAAAAAAATAACTGGACAAATATTCGAAAAATCACCCTGGGAAGACGGAGAACCAGAAGAAAACATCTTCACAAAAAAAAGACAAAAAAATTCAAACTTCAACCTGAATGATTTTAAATTTGATATAGATAAAAAATCAATTATTTTTATAATATTGGCTATATTTATTTTATGGTTAAGTTCTGGTATTTATAAAATACAAGAAGGACAACGAGCTGCCGTCATACGTTTTGGTCAATACCATAGAACAGCGATGCCGGGTTTGAACTATCACCTTCCTGCTCCGATTGAAGCAGTTTCAATTGAAAAAGTCGACGAATCAAAGCGTATTGAAATTGGATATCGCTCAACTGGTGCATCTAAAATGGGTGGAGCTGTATCTGCGCGCGATATAAAAGCTGAAAGCATAATGTTAACTGGCGATGAAAACATTGTTGAATTACATGTGGATGTTATGTGGCACATTAATGATCTTGCAAAATATCTTTTTAATGTATCTAGCCAGGAAGCAACAGTTAAGTCTGCCGCTGAAAGCGCAATACGCGAAGTAATTGGTAGCACCTTAATTAGCTCTGTTCTATCAAATCAAAAAGAAGCTATTGCAAATAGAATAGAAATATTAATTCAACAAATTTTAGATCAATACGAACTAGGTGTCACTATTGAACAAGTCAAGTTGCTTCACGCAGAACCGCCAGAGCAAGTAATTGCTGCGTACCGAGATGTACAAACAGCAAAAGCTGATAAAGAGAAAGCCATCAATGAATCGGAAGCTTATAAAAATGATGTTTTGCCTAGAGCAAGAGGTGAATCTGCAAAAATAATTGAAGAAGCAGAAGGGTATAAAGCAGAAGTTATTTCACAATCCACTGGTAACGCCGCCAGGTTTAACTCTCTCTATGCACAATATGTATTAGGCAAGGACGTGACCAAAAGCCGCTTATATATGGAAGCTGTTGAATCTATATTACGAAATTCAACAAAAGTTATCATGGGTGGTGAAGGAATGTTACCACATATGGCAGTAAATCAGAAAAACTTGCTTGAAAAATAAATTAACAATAAAAATAATAAGTTTATCTATATGAATAAATTGCACTACATAATCATTGCTTCAATAACTACTATTATAATAATAGCAAGTTCTATATTTACTGTCGATCAGAGGCAAGTTGGAGTAATACTTCAATTTGGGGAGGCTGTAAGAATTATTGAAAAGCCTGGTTTAAATATCAAAATACCTTTTATACAAGACGTGCAATTTTTGGATAAACGTATATTAAACGTAATAGCTGAAGAGAAAGAACTTACAGCATCTGATGAAAAAAGGATAATCGTAGATGCTTTTGCAAAATATAAAATAACAGATCCGATCAAATTTATCAAAACAGTACATAACTATTCTAGCGCTAATTTACGTTTAAATAAAACTTTAGAATCAGACATGCGTACTGTTATTGGTAGGCATCCTTTAAATACCTTATTAACGGATAAACGTTCTGACTTAATGTATCAAATTCGCGATTTAGTTCATGCGGAAATAAAAAATTATGGAATAGAGCTAATTGATGTGCGCATCTTAAAAGCCGACCTGCCCAAAGAAAACAGTAATGCCATTTACTCCAGAATGCAGACTGAACGCTTTAAAGAAGCAAAGCAGATTCGTGCAGAAGGCGCAGAAGAAGCTGCTCGTATTAAGGCAAGAGCCGACAAAGATAATAAAATTATTTTGGCAACCGCCTTTATGAATTCTCAAAAAATCAAAGGTTTGGGAGATAATGAGGCGGCAAGGATTTATAATAGCGCTTATTCTAAAGACCCTGAATTTTATAAGTTTTATAGATCATTAATTGCTTACAAAGCATCTCTTGCAAAGGATAATACGCAATTTATTTTATCTCCAGATTCTGAATTCTTTAAATATTTACATATTGGGAAATAATTATATGCTCAAACTGAAAGTCTTTTTAAGTAACATTATATTGCTTGCTAGCATTAACTCCGCATCTGCTAGTCCCTTAATGAGCTTTGCTGATATTTTAGAGCCTTTAATACCCACAGTAGTTAATGTATATACTATCACTTACAATAACCCAGAAAACACACAAGGACTTTCATTTACAGATGCTCTACCAATAGACCAAGTTAGTACTTTCTTTAAGAAATATAATATCCCAATTGCCTTTGATAATATAAACACTAGCCCAAACGCTATGTCTTTAGGATCTGGTTTTATTGTAGACGAAGATGGTTATATTATTACTAACAATCACGTGGTAGCTGGCTCAGATGAGATTTATATTAAATTATCCAGTGGTAAGGAGTTTTCTGCTAAAATAGTTGGTACAGATCCTAATACAGATTTAGCCTTATTAAAAATAGAAACTAATGAAAAACTACCAGTAGTAAAATTTGCAAATTCTAGCAAGTCTAGAATAGGGGATATTGTTATTGCTATAGGAAATCCTCTAGGGTTTGGCGGCACAGTCACTACAGGTATTATATCTTCTAAAGGCAGGGACTTGGGAGACAACAAGGATGAATTAGTTGATGATTTCATTCAAACAGACGCAGCTATAAATACCGGAAATTCTGGCGGTCCATTATTTAACATTAATGGTGAAGTTATTGGTTTAAATACTGCTATAGCAGATGTTGGTAATAGCGCAAATATTGGTATAGGCTTTGCTATACCATCTGAAACTGTTCTTGATATTTTAAAACAATTAAAAGAAAAAGGTGAAATTCATCGTGGTCGTTTGGATATATCTGTGCAAGAGATGTCTGAAGAATTATTTCAAGCTATGAATGTGCAACAAAACCATGGCGTTTTAGTAGTTGATGTGCGCCCTGACGGAGTTGGCGACAAGGCTGGTTTAAAACGTGGAGATCTAATTTCTGAATTCAACGGCGAAAAGGTTTTAAACTCAAGAAAGCTTGAGCTTTTTGTTGCTGATACTCACATTGGCACTAAAGTTAATCTATCTGTATTGCGTGACAATCAAATGATAAATCTAACCGCAGAAATTTTAGAGATAGAACATCCGCAAGAAGAAATTGTAATTGATGAGAAGACAACGTTACAAAAATCTGATATAATCTTCAGTAATTTAACGCCACAATTAGTTTCTAAGTTTGGAATTCATGAAAAACAAAAGGGAATTATTGTTGTTGAACAGTTAACTTCTAATTTGAATCTAGACTTAAAAGTGGGTGATTTAATCATGGCGATTAATCACCAACACATAGAAGAATTTAATAACATATACGAGCAAATAAAAAGTAACGAAAAACAAAATACTGTCCTGTTAGTGAAAAGAAAAAGTTTTTCAATGTTTGCCGTATTACCGATAAAATAAGACGATGCATATGGAAGATATATCAAACAACTCACAAGAAAAAGTTGCAGTATTAAGTTTTTATGGCTTTGTAAATATCCCTGATAGAGCGATATTGCAGCCTCAAATACTACTAGCTGCAAAAAGAAAATATGTAAATGGTACAGTGCTTCTTGCAAAGGAAGGATTTAATGGTTCTATTGCCGGTTCACTAGAGAACCTAAATTTTGTAGTAGATTTGATAAAAAAAATAACTGGCGCACAAGATATTAGCATTAAAGTGAATTATTGCGATGTTAAACCATTCTCTAAAATGAAAGTTAAGCTTAAAAATGAGATTGTAGCTCTTAAATTCGGTGATTTGGACGTCGAAAATCTAAAGGGTGAATATATCAATAGCGAAGAGTGGAGCGACTTTATCAAGCGTGATGACGTAGTAACTATAGATACGCGTAATAATTACGAAGTTAAAATTGGTACTTTTGAGGGAGCTATATCACCAGAGACCGATAATTTCAGTGATTTTCCTCAATGGACTAAAGACAATATGGAGCTTTTTAAGAATAAGAAAGTAGCCATGTTCTGTACTGGTGGAATTCGCTGCGAAAAATCAACTGCATTACTAAAAGACCTAGGTGTTCAAGATGTATACCACTTAAATGGTGGGATACTACAGTATTTAGAAGACACAGGAAACAAAAGTGGTGCATGGAAAGGTGAATGCTTTGTATTTGATGACAGAGGCGCTGTATCTTCGGATTTGCAACCTGCTGAAGGTTTTTGGGTAGAAGAGGGGCAGACTGCTAAAAGCGTAAGTTTAAATAAATGATCAATAATGTTCAGAAAAAACAGCTAGCTATAATCTGTGATAATCTAGTTGTTTTTGATGCATTGAATGACAATTCTGAATATTCTATTCAATTATTGAATGCCATAGACGCCGTAAACTTTCCAAGTAAAATAGATTTGCTTCTTATAGATCAGGTGATTAATAGCAATATTATGCCTCTTTATCGAGTCAATAACATAGTAAACCTCACTGATACAAGATTATCGCAGGACGAAATCACTTTGCACAAACCATTTAAATTGGAAAAATTACTAAAAATAATCTCCAACTGTTTAGATAAAGACTATATTTTTTGTTGTATCAATCAAAATTGGATTTATAACCAGCGTCTTGCAAAAATTAGCTCCCCAGATTTAGAAATATCGCTCACAAATAAGGAAAATGATCTGTTTGTAGAGATTTTAAAAAGTGAAAATTTTTCTACTAATAAAGACTCATTAAAAACAAAAATCTGGAACTATCACCACGACACAACTTCAACAACAGTTGACACTCACCTATACAAACTAAAGAATAAGCTTCCTGATGGTTGGCTTGAATTAAACGCTCTGAAATGTAGTCTGAAAATTGATAGTTTGGAGTAATTTTCAATTATATTTTCTATAAATATTGTCGTTCGAAGCAAAGTTAGTCTTTCCGGGCTTGATCCGGAATCTAAAGATAGAGAGAATACTAGATATTGAATTAAATTCAATATGACAAGTAAGCTCTGGTGAAAAAGCTAGTCATTCCTGGACAAAGCTAGTCATTACCTGCGCAAATCTAGTCTTTCCGGGCTTGATCGGCGTTGTTGCATGGCGTATCCAAGAGCTGAGATTTCTTATAGCAAAATTCTAGGCAGCAATTATTAAATTCACAATTTTGCACTTAATTTTCGATTGAAC
>JAQXDF010000052.1 GCA_029251475.1 Rickettsiaceae bacterium | reverse complement strand
ATCGAATTGTTCAATCGAAAATTAAGTGCAAAATTGTGAATTTAATAATTGCTGCCTAGAATTTTGCTATAAGAAATCTCAGCTCTTGGATACGCCATGCAACAACGCCGCTTGATCCGAAATCTAAAAAGAATAGACCCTGAAGCAAGCTCACGGTGACGAGTGGTGTTCAAGGCTCATTGCGCCTAGTCATTACTTCATCTACACTCACTATATGTAATCTAGAATAAGGGGTTATCAGTTGAAACATAAGTGCATAATGTCAGGTAATCATTGGTTGTATATCTTGTTATAAAAGACCGGTCTCCGTCAGATGCTTCTGGGCCACCTTGAATTAAAACTGCAAAATAGGAATCAGCATCAGTAAGACATTCCCAAGAAGTGATTACGGGGTCTCCTGGGTCATAAACTGGGACTAATAAAATCTTTTTGTCGTATAGCCCAGGTGTGGTTTTAGAGCTCCCTTCTATACCCCCACCGACATTTACTTTAGTTTTTCGATTGTCAGTAAATTGCATTTCTATATAGTATGTGGTGCTAATACGGAAATGTTGAAAATATGGGTGGGCTAAGGATATATTCACTGGTGATCCCATCGTTACCCCAGAATTAGAAATATATAATGCTTCTGCTTGCTTAACTGCTTGATTTACCGAAGTGTCAATAGTCAGCAATGAGCCTCTAATAATATTATCGCTAGGTAAGGCGGCATATGTAGATGAACAAAAAACAACTAAGAGCAACGCGAGCGTTGAATGTATCAATTTTTTTATAGCCATACTTTCCTAATATTATCTTTCAACAGATAGTAGTTTGACTAATCCATCAGTAAATGAAAAGTAAAATCTTTATTATTAACTACATTTATGCCGTTGCTGTGTAGGATTTAGCTTGAGCAATATAATTTTTAAGATACTTCCCTGTATGACTTTCAGCGCATGATGCTATAACTTCTGGAGGCCCCTCTGCCACAATTCTTCCGCCTTTGTCCCCGCCTTCTGGTCCAATATCAATGATATAATCTGCAGTTTTGATGACATCCATATTATGTTCAATCACTACGACGCTATTGCCTTTATCAACTAATTTATGCAACACCATTAGAAGTTTTTTAATATCATCAACGTGAAGTCCAGTAGTAGGCTCATCTAGTATATAAAGAGTTTTACCAGTGGATCGTTTGGATAATTCTTTAGCAAGCTTCACTCTCTGCGCCTCTCCACCAGATAAAGTGGTCGCAGATTGGCCTATTTTAATATATCCAAGACCAACTTCCTTTAAAGTAGCTAGCTTTTCATAAATCACTGGAACGTTTTCAAAAAAGTCTGTTGCAACATCGACAGTCATGTTTAATACATCCGCAATGCTTTTGCCCTTATATTTTACTTCTAGAGTTTCACGATTATAGCGCTGACCATTACAGACGTCGCAGTTAATGTATACATCAGGTAAGAAGTGCATCTCAATTTTAATTAGACCATCACCTTGGCAAGCTTCACAGCGTCCACCCTTGACGTTAAAGGAGAAGCGCCCAACTTTATAACCTCTGATCTTAGATTCAGGCAAATCTGTAAACCAATCGCGAATAGGAGTAAAGGCGCCAGTATATGTAGCCGGATTTGAACGTGGAGTTCTGCCAATAGGGGATTGGTTTATATCGATTATTTTGTCCACATGCTCAAGGCCTTTGATAGAATCATGTTCGCCAGGGCAAACTTTTGATTTGGGCTCTAAAAACTTTAAGGCTGCCTTATAGAAAGTATTGATAATCAAGCTGGATTTACCACTACCAGACACGCCAGTAATAGCTATAAAAGTTCCGAGTTGAAGAGTAACTGATACATTTTGCAGGTTATGTGATTTAGCCCCAGAAAGAATGATTTGTTTTCCTTCATGTCCAGCTCTAATTGACTCTGGCATAGGTATATATTTCCTGCCACTTAAATATTGACCCGTGATGCTGTTAGGTGACTTTTTGATATCTTCTGGAGTTCCTTCTGCAATGATATTACCACCATGGATACCAGCCCCTGGTCCAACGTCAATAATATGCTCAGATTCTAGCATTGTTTCATCATCATGCTCAACTACAATTACTGTATTGCCTAGGTCACGAAGGTTCTTTAGAGTTTCTATGAGGCGTGAATTATCGCGCTGATGCAAACCAATGGACGGTTCATCTAGTACGTATAAAACTCCACTCAGTCCACAACCTATTTGCGAGGCAAGGCGTATACGTTGACTTTCACCACCGGACAATGTTCCAGACTCGCGTGAAAGGCTTAGATATTCAAGACCAACATTATTCAAGAACTTTAAACGCTCTTGGATCTCCTTTATAATACGTACAGCTATTAGTTGTCTTTTATTATCAAGCTTAGAGCTTATAGTAGAAAACCATTCCTGAGCTTCAGCAATTGTCTTAATAGAAATTTGTCCAATATGCATATCATCAATTTTGATGCATAATGACTCTTTTTTCAGTCTATATCCAGAGCAAGAAGAACAATTATGTTTTGATTTGAACTTGTTCATTTCTTCTTTCATCCAAGCAGTATCCATTTTGCGATACTTTTCTTCAAGGCTAGGGATAATACCAGCAAATGACTGTTCTATGGTTTCTGTTTTGCGATCATCGTGATATTTGAATTTTATAACCTCTTCGCCCGATCCATAAAATAAAATATTCTTGATTTTATCAGACAGTTCTGCAAATGGAGTTGTTATTTTAAAACCATAATGCGTAGCTAAAGACTCTATAGTATCTATGAAAAACTTTGAAGAAGAGGTGCTCCATGGGACAATCGCCCCTTCTTTGATGCTGATAGTTTCGTCTGGAACTATCAATTGCTTATCAAAAAATGTTTCTTTTCCAAGTCCTTCGCAAGTTGGACAAGCTCCAAATGGACTGTTGAAGGAAAAAATTCTTGGTTCTATTTCTTCTAGTTGAAAGCCTGATTCCGGACAAGAGTATTTTTCAGAAAAAATAACCCTTTGGTCTTTTTTATAATCAGAGCCATGATCTTCGGGTAGATCTACTATATCAACATAAGTTATGCCTTCTCCCAGTTGTAAAGAAGCTTCTAAGCTTTCTGCTACCCTGTTGCCCAAAGAGTCAGATACTACTAGGCGATCAATTATTACATCTATATTATGTTTCTTATTTTTATCTATTTTAGGTAAATTATCTAGTTCAAAAAGTTCGCCGTTTAAAAATAAGCGCTGATATCCATGTTTTCTTAAATTAGATAGCTCTCTACGAAACTCACCTTTTTGCCCGCGAACCATAGGAGCAATGATATAAACTTTAGCTCCATCAGGCATAGATAAAAGTATATCCACCATTTCCGAGATAGATTGGCTCTTAATAGGAAGGCCGGTGGCTGGTGAGTATGGTATACCCACTCTTGCATAGAATAGTCTTAAGTAATCATATATTTCGGTAATCGTTCCAACTGTAGAGCGTGGATTTTTCGAGGTGGTTTTCTGGTCAATAGCAATTGCTGGAGAAAGGCCAGAAATTGACTCTACATTAGGTTTATTTTGCAGGTGCAAAAATTGTCTGGCATAAGAAGAAAGACTTTCTACATACCTACGCTGACCTTCAGCATAAACAGTATCAAAAGCAAGAGATGATTTTCCAGATCCACTAAGGCCGGTGATTACAACAAATTTATTTTTTGGTATGTCTATATTAATGTCTTTAAGATTATGTTCTTTCGCACCACGGACCTTGATATATTCTTGCATAATACCTAAAAATTACAATTACATTATTAATAATACTGAGTCATTAGTATAGGCCAGAGGTGTAAGTGATTGCAATCATAAAATTGAAAATTTGAATAACAGGCTATCAATACAGACTGGTGTAGATTCGACTAGATTCTCTATGGTTTGAATAAGAAATATTATTATCCACCTTAGCGCTTAAAATACTAGTGATATAAATCTTGATATCTTTAATCAAAAAGAGGTGTCGTTAATGTTTTCATCATATTTAAAAAAAATCAAAAAACCCATGGAAAAGAAAGCAAGTTCGGCTCTAGATATTCCGTATTTTTTTGCCCAAGAAGATAGCAAAGCAGGGGTTGAGTCATATAAAAATAATAGTATAGTTCATAGGTGTGTTAGTCTGATTGCAACTTCTGCAAGTCATATTCCTTGGCATGTCTACAAAAACTGTGGAGAGCATAAAAAGCTATTATCAAAACATCCAGCTAACAAACTATTAAAGACCCCATGCCCTGATCAATCAGGGGCTGACTTTTTTACAGAAAATATATCTAGCTTATTGCTTTATGGTAAGAGTTTTATACTGGCTACTGGTCAAGGGCAACCAGCTGAATTACATAATTTGCATCCAACAATGATTGATTATGTTACGTCTAATCAGATTTTAGTTGGTTATAAATATAAAACACAAAATAAAGAGCAGATATTTCCTATAGATCCAATCAATAGAATGAGTCACGTTCTTCATCTAAAAAATTATAATCCATCTAATAGTCAGCAAGGCCTGAGCGCTCTGTCTGCTGCAACTAAAGCTATTGATTTGCATGCAAAGATTATGGATTGGAATAAATCATTGCTTAAAAATGCTATTCGTCCAAGTGGAGCATTGGTTTTTCAAGACGGTGATGGATTTTTAACAGACGATCAGTTTGAGCGTCTTCAGCAACAATTCTATGAGAATTTTAGTGGTGCATCAAATTCTGGTAAGCCACTAATTTTAGAAGGTGGTCTGAAATGGCAAGAGACCAATAATGCTGAGAGGTTTGAAAAATTTATTGAGCTCAAAGACTCAAGTGCCAGGGATATTGCAATAGCATTTAACGTTCCTCCTCAATTGCTAGGCCTAAATGGCGATAATACTTATAGCAATATGCAAGAGGCTAGGTTGGCTTTGTGGGAAGAAAATATCATTCCGCTGCTTGATAAATATTCAGATGCATTAAGTGGGTGGTTATCGCATTGGTATGGAGAAGAGTTGTTAGTGGATTTTGATCGTGAGTCCATTTCTGTTTTAACTGAGCGTAGAGAGAATTTATGGTCAAAAATATCTAGCGCAAATTTTATGACCATCAATGAAAAGCGTTCTTTTGTAGGTCTAGGACCAATAGAAAATGGAGGCGACCTGGAGGGCTATGACAAAGGATAATAATGTAAAAATCACTATTGATAAACTTTATAGCTTTATTGTTAAATTAGTAGTTCTTCTTGAGGAGGAGCTGGATGATCTTAAGGCTAGTAAGTCAAAAAGCGCCGTTAATGTAAAAAAAAACATAACAGATACTTTGAATAAACTCGTAACTTTGATCATTCAATTAAACAAATTAAGTAAAGATGAATCGATGAAAGAAAGTACATCAACCCCTCTCGAAGACAAAGAAATTATAGAAAGATTCTTAAGTAAGTATAAAAATGGAATATGATAAAAAATTATTTGATGCAGTACTACGCCAAGATTTTACTAGCTTTATTGGTAAGGTATTTCATACGATCAATCCTGGCGCAGAGTACCAAGCAAATTGGCATATAGATTTAATTGCTGATTACCTAGAAGCGGTCCGAGGTGGCTCAATCAAGCGCTTAATTATAAATATGCCACCAAGGGCTTTAAAGTCTGTCTGCGTTAATGTGGCTTGGCCCGCTTGGTTACTGGCTCATAGGCCTTCTGCAAGAATTATGGCTGCCAGCTATTCTTCTACTCTAAGTATCAAGCATTCGCTGGACTGCCGCCTGATACTTGAGTCTAGCTGGTACCAAGAATTATTTCCAAAGACAAAGATTAGTCGTAAGCATAATCAAAAAAGCAAGTTTTTGACTACGGATAATGGTTTTAGGTTTGCAACCAGCGTCGGAGGATCGGCCACGGGAGAAGGGGGGGATTTTTTAATTATTGATGATCCTCATAATCCGACACAAATTAATTCTCTGAAAATGCGTAATCGTGTGATCGAGTGGTTCGAACAAACATTTGTCACTAGACTAAACGATAAAAATAAAGGCGCAATTGTTCTTGTTATGCAACGCTTGCATGCGGATGATTTATCATCTCATCTGATATCAAGCGGAGGATGGGAATTACTAAAGATACCTGCGATAGCGCAAAAAGATATGATTTATGATTTAGGTAAGAATAAGTATAATTACAATCAAGGAAGCTTGCTAAACCCACTGCGAGATCAAATTGAATTCTTAAACAACATTGAGCAAGAAGTTGGTACAAGAAATTATGCAGCTCAATTTTTACAAGAGCCGTTGCCAGCAGGATTCAATTTACTGTCTATGGAGGATATTTCCTATTATGAAGACCTGCCAGAAAGGTTTGATTATTATGTACAAAGCTGGGATACGGCCATTAAAATTTCGGAGAAGGCGGATTATAGCGTTGGAACATGCTGGGGCGTGGTAAATAATAAATATTATTTAGTGGCGATTATTCGTAAAAAAATGAGTTATCCAGACCTTAAATTAGCAATAGAAAAATGGTCGGATAAGTTTAGACCTAAACATCTTTTGATAGAAGATAAGGCTAGTGGCCAGTCGGTTATTCAAGATTTAAAACTATTAGGTTATCATAATATTAGGCCAATAAAACCAAAGCTGGATAAGGTGACAAGGTTTGCAAGTGTAGTGACTATTTTTCAATCGGGTAGGGTTTTGTTTCCTAAAAAATTCGCTCATAGCAGAGAAGTTTTGGCAGAGATTACTAATTTTCCTAATTCAAAGCACGATGATATAGTTGATTCAGTCAGTCAATTTTTGAATTTTAGCAAAGATATGACTGACAAAAGAAGTGCACGAGTGCGAATAGTATGAGTGATATTACTGGTCTTGGATAGATTATACCACAATGAGTATGGTAAAAAAGTTTCAATTTAATTAATTCCTGCCTGGTTTTGTGTAGTCCATAAAGAATTATCTTCATTTTTTCAATTTTCCCGCAATATAATATAGCTATATATGCCATTATTAAAATCAAATTTAGGCACTTGAAAAATATGAAGAAAAATTTTTTTGTCACCCTAACTACAGTTGTACTAGCTCTAGGCTTTACGGCTCCAGCCAAAGCTGACCTCCCAATAGACAATATTATCAGAGGAACGCTGCAAAACATTGATACCTCTGTTACTGTAGCTGTACTAACGGCAGAACAAACATATCTTCAGCAAGCTGGTTTGCCTCTGCCGCAGAAAATTAGTTTGTCTGATGATCACCCTTATTTTCAGCATTTTAAAATTAATACGACATATGCTATTGAAATGATGTTTGATAGTTCTCAAAAAACCAAAGTAGATGTTAATGCTGGTATAGAAGGAGACGCAAAGACTACACCAGGACTATTTAACAAGAAGATTTTGCTAGTTCCAGTATATACTGACGGGGATGCAATTATTACTGCGTGGGAATGTTTAACAGATGCTGACTCTTATTTTTCAGTTTTAATTCAAGGTGCAACTCCGGCTTCAGATGGTGATAGATCCTTTATTACTAGATATAGCGATAATCCATATCTTGCTCTGTGCACATATGTTTCATCGGCTAACTCATTATTTAGTGTTCCATAGTAAACATGCCTTCAATGCAATAAAGCTAACTAATATTACTAGCAAGCTTTATTGCATTAACGTTGTGAACGTATAATCCTTTGAGGGATAATCATTTACTAACATAAGTCGTGATAAAAAAACTCCATTTAAATAAAATTTCTACCTCATTAACTAACGATTAAAGATTTTACTTTTCACGAGATCATAGATTTGTCAATATACTAGTATAAATAAGGCTTTGCATGTGAATTAGTTGAGTTAACTTGAAACCTAAATAAGCGATGATTAAACAGAAATTTATATTAAATTACATAGCTATAGTATTTCTATGTAGTTTGACCGGGTCAGCGTATGCAGAGGGGCCATCTATTAAAGTTATTCAGGGAACTTTGAAAAGCATAAGTACCTCAGTGGCAAATGCAATATCAATGACCGAACTACTCTATGTTAATAATGCCGGGTTAAATCTAAAAGAGCCCTATATAGTCTCTAAAACTCATCCTCAATTCAAGCATTTCCAAGTGGGAACAGGGTATACTATTGAAATGCAGTTTAAATCAGCGCCAAAAATAAAAGATCCATCGGATCCAGATCTGGAAAAAGAAATTCCGGTTACGCCTGGTATATATGATGTTAAGATTTTGATGGTGCCTATATTCACTCCAGGCGATGGGGTGATTAATTCGTGGGCATGCTTCACGGATGCTGACTATTATTTACCTAGAGCAGTTCCTGGCCAGGTTGATGCATCGAATGGTGATAGATCATTGGTTGCTGATAATACAGATAATTTATATCTTATGTTGTGTATGTATGCATCAATAGATACTCCATTATTTTAAGATTCAATAAATATAAATATAGTAGAAAATTAATGTCAAAAAATAACAAAAAAATACTACACAGCTGCATCATAATGCTTTCCATGTTTTTATCATCTTGTACAGATAATTCAAATCCTAAATTTTTCGATGATAATATCAAAGAGTTCAATGAGTTTTCTAATGATCTAAAAGAAGATGATAAGGAAGATAAAGTTCTTGTATTTAAAAATCCTTTTAATCAAAGTTGTAAAAAAGCCAATCTTGTGGCGAAGGGAATAAAACTAAATCAACTGGCAGCGCTATTAAGTGAAACGTATGAATCTGAAATAAGTTATGCAATTAATTCTGATGCACAGGGCAATATAGCAAGCGCCACTGCAAACAAAGACAAGGATGTTACAGCCCCAAACGTATTGTCGGTGAATTTTAAGGATGTATGCTTAGAGGAAGTCCTAGATACCTTAACCGATGTCTACAATATTGGTGTAGTTGATACATCGAGTGGCTACCAGCTGTACCAGTCGCCTTCACAAACAATAACTTACGAATTGAATTATCACAATTTTCAACGTAAAGGTAGTTCTGCAATATCTATTACCAGTAGTCAGCTAACAAATACTTCTACTAGCAATAGTAAAGATAATAAAAACTACTCAACAATTACTTCTACATCTGAAGATAAATTTTGGGAAAGTGTGACTAGCGCAATCTCAAGCATTTTGCATATAGCTCCTGCAAGTAGCGCGACATCAAGGACTTAAACAAGTAGTGCTAATCAATTTTATGTATATAAAGAAGCTGGCTTAATAATCGTTACTGCTTCGCCGCAACAACATAAGAATATTAGAAAATTTCTTAAAAAAGCAAATGCCAATTCATCTAGACAAGTAATGATTGAAGCTAAAATTCTTGAAGTAACATTAAATGACGAGTTTCACACTGGTATTAGATGGGATGCTTTAAAGAAAAACATATATCAAACTTCATTTTCTACGATTAACAGCATTATACCAGATCGCAGGACCAGTCACTTAACTAGTAATCTACAGAATTCAGATAATGAACTTGTAAGTAGCGGTAAAATTGGAGGGGGTAAAGACTTTAACTTGATTATGCAAGCTTTGGGAGAGCAAGGACAAGTATCAGTTATGTCATCTCCAAGAGTGGCGGCGCTTAATAACCAAAGGGCTTTAATAAAGAGTGGTGAAGACCAATATTTTGTCACTAATGTGAGTAACATACAAATTGATACCGGGACAACGACAAGTTCAACTTCACAAACTACTTTTAATGTAGAGCCACTATTTTCTGGAATATCTTTAGATACTACACCAAATATAATTAGTAACGAAGAAATATTGCTACACATTCACCCTATGATTAGCAGAATAACTAAAGATTCTTCTGAAGTAACATTAAATGATAAAAGCACGACTGTACCGGTCGCATTAGTGTCAGTAAGAGAAGTCGATACGGTAGTTAAATCGAGGAGTGGCGATATCATTATTCTTGGAGGAATGACCAACAACTCTACTAAATTAAGTAAATCTAGCTTACCGATGCGCCCGACAAAAGGTTTTCAAAAAATATTTGATTTGTTTGCAGCAAGAGATAATTTTACTAAAAAAAGTGAGTTAATAATCCTAATGAAACCAACTATTATAGAAAACTTTTCTAGTATGGAAAAATTAGGTAAATTTAGAGATATGTCTTCTGATAAATCAATAGAGGAATAAGAATTGTATAATATAAAATATATAGATATGAAGTCTATTTTAAACAAGGTAGAAAAAATTACCCAGAGACTTGAGGCTTGCAATCATTAAGAAGTAGAAAGCTGCTAGTTAGTATGTTTGCATTGTTTGGAGTTATGACGTCATTGAATGTATATTATTTTCAACCTAAATTTGAGCAAATAAGAAGAGAAAAAACGCCTTATCTTATGAAATTGCAACAAGAGCAAGCAAAAATAAAACCAGCTCGAGTTATAGAGTGTCTTACGGCTCTAGGAAAAGTTAATATTCCTGGTATATGGGTAAATGTCATTGAGTATAGTGATGGACATATTAATTTGGTGACTCATTCACTGGATACATTATCTATTGATAAATATATAAGTGAAGTTAGCCAGATATCTAAAATGTTTGTGGTTAATCAAAATGTACAACAAAAAGACTCTAAATTAGTAGTGAAAATCGAACAAGAAAACAATGTTACTGCTAAAAAAGTTCCCTTTGGATTAGCTTTATTACAAAAAAGACAGGCGGCGGCGCAAGAGGAGGCAAGCAATGATCAACAAAAAATTAATAGCACAGAAAGTTCAGAAGACAACGAAGATTTTGATTCAAAAATTCCAGAATTTACCTATACAGCAACTATCAAACTTAAGATATAAGGTTGCTAAGTTACCAATAGTACAAATTCTGAATATTACTCTTATTATCGCTGTAGCATTAGGAGTTTACAAAAATATTATTTTAAAAATAGAAGTTAATAAGCAAGATAAAGTACTAGATATTTTAAAATCAAATCAGAGATATGTAGCTAGTCTTAAATCTCTAGAGGAGTTTAATAGTCTAATTAGATACAAAGACATAATTATTGATCAGTATGTTTCTGAATATAGTTTGTTGAGGCCTAGTTCTAGTACTATACTAGCAAAGTATTCTATGAGTCTTAAGGGTAGTTATAGTAATTTTATAAATTATTTGCACTATGTAAATGGCCTAAGACTTATTGAAACAATACATTCTTTCACTATGAAAAATGAATCTGATTATATTAGAATGAACCTTAATTTAGACGTATTATATGAAAAAAATTAAAAAAATCGCTTTTTTAGCTGCTCTATTATTAAACATGCAAGCTTTTGCTGTTTCAGAGGATAAAAAGGATCCTAAAGAGATATTTGATCCACTTAGAATCAAAAATTTCAAAGAAACGCCAGCTGTAGTGGCGTTGTTGCATGGCATATCCAAGAGCTGAGATTTCTTATAGCGAAATTCTAGGCAGCAATTATTAAATTCACAATTTTGCACTTAATTTTCGATTGAACAATTCGATTTTGTTCTTTTCTGTTCGTGAGATTATCGCGGCA
>JAQXDF010000043.1 GCA_029251475.1 Rickettsiaceae bacterium | reverse complement strand
TACAAGTTGTCCTTGGCGTCTGGGAATTAGCAATTTATTACGTAAAGACACTTCTAATTTTCCACATCTTCTAGACATAGTTGTATAATCTGGAATTTGAACTTTAACCTTCATAAGATCAAATACAGATTCCATAAATCCTTGAGTTTGGCGATATGCAAGCTTGTAGTACTCTCTGAGAATCAAGCTTAACTCTATTACGTTGTCGCTATAGATGATCTTGCCACTTTTTGTCACAATCACACTGATAACACCGGTCATTAAATATACAATTTGCTGTATATTGACCATTCCAAATAGAATATTTTCCACATATTGGGTCATATGAACTCTTACCTTCGCTGCAATCTTTTGTAATTGATCCTATAATTGAATTATTAAGTGTTGATGAAGATAATTTTTGCTCTTGTGCTAAAGATACTACTATTTGGTCATCTTTAAAAACTTGTGTTAAGTTTCTCCAATCATCGGTTGTTGCATCAAAGTATATTGTCACCGGTGGGGTGCCACTGTCGTTAATTCTTGGTATAGGAATCTTTTCTCCGGACGAATCTCTGCCAGATGTATTTTGTAAATTATTTTGTGGTAAATATGCTTTACATAAACTAACTTCTCCTGAAATTTGATATTTGACTATTTGTTGTTCGGAAACTTCCATACCTGTATTAATCCACCTTCCGTAAGATGTAGTAGGGTTATCAATATCTATCAAAGAAGAACCAGAGCCATTAGCATTTAATATTGATGTATTAACCACATGATCCGCACCTAAATTAGATCCATTTTCTTCTACACTATATCTGTACAGGCACCCATTTGTTAAATCTATAGGTATAAGAAGCATTATCACATAGCACAGCAACATTATCATCACCGCAATAGCTATCAAGGCGTAAATAACGTTAGACTGATTTTTATCTGAATTACTCATTACTACCACCCTTATTATTGCCTAAGCTTCTGGTAGATGCCTTATTCCTTGACGCAGAATTATTGCTCTTTTGTTTAGCATAAGCATACCCTCTTCCAGGAGCTCTAACAGCCTTCCCTACTCCCTTGGCGTACATTTTTCCCATACCTTTAGCTGCTCCAAAAGCTTTTTGCTTGTTATTATCCCAAAACTCCATTGGTTTAGCTGTTACTGTTGCTACGCTTGAACCACCAGTCAAGTCAGAGGCAAATTCACTAGCCCTCTGAACAAAGAAATAGAATATAAACATATATATCATTGTATATAATAAACTTGATGCTAAATCTAAACTATCCTTTAGAGCGCTAGCAGAAAATATTATAAATGACTTTTTATGCCACCCTTTACCTTGATAATACCTCAATAACTTGTAGCCCGCGCTATCTTCACATTTTTCTACATCCACGGATGGTAATACCAATTCAAAAGTACTATATGGCATGTTTCCTAGCGTATGGTCATGACGCTTAAATTCACAATTGCCATATATTGCTGAATCATACATTGTAAGAAGCAATGCTATAAACGCGCCAATAACTGCAGGCTGCAATGTACAGGAAATAACAGTTCTAAGCCAAGCATCGAAATATGACTTAGTTCTTTCAAATAGCACCATTGGAATAAAGATAGGAGATATATAGGCCATAACATACAGGGTAATCATGCATATAAGATATGTAGTTATAAAATATATCACTACTGAGATAAACATAACTGCAAATACAATGCCAAACATTACGATTAATATTTGCCCACCCATAACAAAGCCTGCTAGCACTATAAACAAAGCAAATCCAGCACCTTGTTCAAGAGTTTTTGGAGCGTTAGAATTACTAGAAACTGCACTTGCATTATATAATATTTGCATACCCATATAATAGCCAACGCGGCAATCTATAGCATCCCAAATTCTATAGAAACTATAGCCCTTATCATATTTATTGACATCAAACATACACAAACCCTGAGATCCGCCCGCAGAAAATACTATGTCTGCAAAAAGATTGGTCATATCTACAAGGATAGGTAATGCCATTTCTGTCATACCATTTTGTGGAACTTTAGTTCCGTCTTCCAGGGTCTTGGAACCAATACCTATGGCAAAATATAATACAAATATAAATTTGACTATAAATATTGCTATTTTATTCAACTCGGCATATTCAATATTCATTACCAATTTAAATCCATAAAACATAACATAGAGCATTAGAGCCGCTAGGACAGTATTCTTCATAGATGACTGAAAGGATGAGAATGGGCTTAATACGGCATAACTAATAGAATCCTCAAATGCGCACTCACTTCCCATATACATAACCTTGTCCAGCGTATCTCTCATGCAATGCACGGTTAAGCCAGAAAAACTCAGCAATGATTGGCTTTTGGGAGCACCTGCATAGCATGACTCACCAATTGTTCTGCAAATTCTTTCTTGATTTGTTTCCTCTGTCTTTTGAGCCATGGTTGTTCTGCACATAATAGGCATAAACCCTCTTGAAGTAGGCATCGTCAAACAAATTTTACTGTCAATTAATTTCACGCTTAAAGGAATGCTTTCTAAGAACTTATGCCTTACTGGATTAGCCTGCGAGCTAATTGATGATAGCGTAAAATTATCTCCAACTGCTTTGGTTTTAACATCACACAACCCACTGCTATCAGCTACACAAAATTTAAATTCTTTGCTATCAACCAAATAATCACAATAATTGATTCCCTGATCGCTATCCTTCATAAAAAGATTTTCTTGAATATAACCATACGCAGTATCATCCTTTAAATAAGAATCCACATCCACGGGTAGGGTTGTGCAGGAGATATAAGCGGCATGAGTATTCCCTGCGCTAAAGCACGCGAAATATAATATAATTAATAATATCTGATTAATTATTACTCTCAATTATCTACTCTCTCTCATTCGAATCATTCCCTATTTATTTCCCGTAGAAGCACTATCTGAGGAAGCACCACCACCTCCAGTAGAAGCGCTATCTGATGAAGATCCACCCCCTCCTGTAGAAGCACTGTCTGATGATTTTGCTCCTCCAGATGAAGCCTTATCCTTACTACCCTGCTGCATAGCCTCTGCCCCTTTTTTAGCAATCGAATTAGCTTTCATTCCGGGCATCTTAATACCTTCTGTCATATCAGCCATAAATTCTGATAGTTGAGCACTAAAATGGTACACTAAATAAAGAATAAAACATGCTGTTAGTAAGGTAGATGTTAGAGATTTAATTTCTTCAAAAACCATTTCAAATGTATCAAAAAACATTCCTGGAGAACTTTTTATCGCTTTAAGAAAATTAAAACGCTCTTTGTTTTTATCTCCGCTTGAGTCATTAATCCATGGAGTAACATCATCATCCGTTATGGTTACATCTGTATTATCCTCATCTGTATTATCCTCATTTGTATTGCCATTATCGGCAAACCATGTAAATGGATTCAGTATGTAACCCAGGCTACTAATACAACTATCTTTTTCTTCATTTGTATATTTACTCCAATCATTATCTACAATAAAATGCCTAACAGAATCATTCCCGTTAGATTGTAGGTTTTGCACTTTATATTTGCATGTCCCATAAAACCCTAAATCATATATCGATAACATAAAAGTCATAAATGCTACTGCGATCATTGGCTGCAGTAGAAATGAAATCAGCAGTTTGACCCAACTATCAAAATACCCCCTTGTATACTCAAACAACAACATTGGAACAATTAATGGAGCTAGTACACCAAGGATAACTATAGATATCATCGAGATAACAACTGCATTTACAATAAAAGCTCCAATAGAAATAACTAGCAACGGATACATCAATATTAGAGATACTAACATCATATTACCCATCAATAATGACAAGCCAAGTAGCATCATATATGGTGGAATTGGAAAGCTTAAGCCATCTAGTTTGCTCCAATCATGGTCCATACTAGCATTCTGCACGGCCAAAGTTTGAATGGCATCTAGTCCTAAATAATGAGAAATCTTGCAATCAAGAGAATCCCATAATTGTAAATACTCATAGCCATCTTCATATTTCACGTCATCAAACCTACATAAACCAGATGGGCTAGCGTTCATAAGCCAACCAGCTAATTCATTCATTCCGTTTAATAAAAATGGAAAAGCCCACTGTGACATACCATCGAGCCGCTCAAAACTATCTGCATCACTAGAGTTAATATTAAGTCCTATAGAAAAATAAACTACAAATAAGAATTTAAACAAAAAATTCATTAACTCTGACTTTTTGGGCATGTCTCCAGTCAGCAATACTTTAAAACCGAATAATATTATATATATCGTCAGCAAGGCGCTGACTATTTTATGCATACTTTTCTGGAACGCATATAAAGCGCTTGACCTCCTTAACCCACCGCTTAATACATCATCAATATCATCAAAGCTACAAACAAATTTGCTAATCATGAGTTTTGCAATCATTTCTTGAACACAGCCAATAATAGGACCCGTAATAACAATACCAGTTCTAGAATTTTTATATGCTTTCTTGTAACAGCTACCCATATTACCACAAGTCGTTAAAGTGCTTACATTAGATACATCTATATCGCCATCCGTGCTTCTATCAATAAACTCAGAATATATTGAAACAGGAAATGGCTCCTTCAGATATTTACAACCAACAGGAACCCAACCAAAAACACTTAGAGTAGCTACGCATAATTTATCATCGTCTCTAATAACTTTCCAACTAAGGATAGTTGCATACGAGCTACCAAGAGCTCTATCAAACATTACACCAGAATCACCGACTTTCTTATTATGATAAGAATTATGATATTTATCTTTTGAAATAGCATAACTCGAAGAAAACTTTTTATTCCCGCCAGTAGACTGACTCCAACCGACCCTTATAACATCCCATACCAGCTCTCCAAGTAATTGAGACCTAGCCTCAATTAACTTAATATTACTACACATAGTAAAACTAAGTTTTTTGTCTTTAAAATCTATTCTTTCCTCTCGATTACAAGTATTATTATTACCCTTTAGATCAAGACGTAAGACAAAATTTCTGTA
The DNA here is from genome assembly GCA_029251475.1 of Rickettsiaceae bacterium. Taxonomy (GTDB): domain Bacteria; phylum Pseudomonadota; class Alphaproteobacteria; order Rickettsiales; family Rickettsiaceae; genus Megaera_A. The sequence continues at coordinate 6,234 of JAQXDF010000043.1, read as the reverse complement.
CTGGCCAAAAGAAAACAAATCGTATATTACATAAGTGGCAACAGGAATAGGAATGCAAGTATGGGCAAACTCATCGGTTCTTAATAAATTCCCTACCCCTTGAGTCTCGCAGGAGAGATTCTCTATAACATTAACCGTCTCATCTAAGAATTTCTGTAAGTCACTATCTGCTTTTGCATTGCAACTCCAAACCAAACTAACTATTGATGTAATTATTATTCCAAGCAAAAACTTGTGAAACACCACAGAAATTGACCTAAAAGCATTAGTTAGCATGGCAATTAACAACATACTAATAGCCACTAAGGACCAAATAAAACTTCTTTGCTCGGGTTGTAGTCTATTATACATCAATCTAATTGCGCAGCCTCCTTATAGAAATGCGGCAACCATCTTTTAGGGTCATCTCCATGCTTCTTTCTAATCTTAGCTAGTAACACAACAGTATCTGCCCTTCCCGACAAAACATTAATAATGTTATCCATGCCACTTAAATTTACTTTTGCTACAACCGCATTTACTCCCTGTTTAATTAAAAAATACCTAGATGTAGGATCTGTTGTTTTAATTAATACATACTCTCTCTGTGTAAGCATAAATGCACTTCTATAGACATCTGTTGCTTTCAGATTTGGTAAAAATATTTGAGTAGCAGTCTGCTGAATTAATGTATCACTAATTTGACTTTTCGTAGCATCCTCAACACTTTGTGTAGCGAAAATCACGAAAGTATTTAATTTACGAAGAACTTTTAGCCAATCTTTAATTTTCGGAGCAAAGACTGGGTTATCAATTAATGCCCATGCTTCATCCAAAACTATCATTGTTCTTGAGCCATCGAGAGATATATTGATTCTATGAAAAACATATAGCAGCACTGGGGGCAAAGCTAATTTGTCTTTCAGAAGCTCTGCCATTTCAAAGCCAAATACCCTTGAGACCCTAAGATCAATTTTATCTTCATCATTGTCAAACACATGAGCATGCGACCCCTTTCCATGCCACATTTCTATTCTATTAGCTAGAGTTCCTGGGCCTGCCATGCCCAGAAATGGCACTACATTACTTAGCTTACGATCTCTTTTGTCTAGCCTATAATTACCATCAATCATCTGCGTTAAAACTTTGATATCATCTGCATCAAGAGTTTCTCCATGCGAAGTAACTAAAGATCGTAGCCACTCCAAAAGAAATCCACGATTTTCACTATTATCGTCTAGTTGCAATGGATTAAAACCACAATGAGCACCTGGATCTATTACATTATAGACACCATCCATTGCTCTGATAAAAATCTCTGCACCTCGATCCTTATCAAAAAAGAACATTCTTGGACGAAATTTTTGCGCTTGAGCACAAAGAAAATTCATGAGTACCGTCTTACCAGCTCCCGTTGGACCGATAATTAGCGAGTGCCCCACGTCTCTAACATGAAAATTAAAATAAAATGGAGTACCAGAAGTAGTGTCAAGAACAGTGACATAATCCCCCCAATGATTCCCAGCTATTTGTCCGGTAGGATAGTTATGCATCGATGCACAGCTAGCTAAATTTAAGGTATTAATTGTAGATTTTCTAACTGCATAGCTGCCATTCCCAGGAAGTTGAGCCCAATAACTTGGCTCCATATTAACCTTCTCTCTAACTGCCTGCATTCCGCAGTTAGACAACTCTACGCTGGCCATAGAAAGACTATTTTCTAATGCTTTTAAGTCTTTATCTATACACAAAATAGAGATATGATGTTCTCCAAACCCTATTTCCCCACTCATTGCCATATCAAGAGCTTGTGAAATTTCTTGTATCTGAGACACAGCCTTATCTTCGGACTGAATCATTCTGTTTTGCTGCAATTGCATTTTATTGATTGCAATTGTTTTGTTTGAAAATTTAAAACTTTGACTCATGATAAACTCAAAAGGCATCTGAAGAAAGCCGTCAAAGATACCTGTTGCAGTAGAGGGGCCATACTCACACACACTGACCACTCCTGCATATCTCTTGCTTTTTGCCCCCCTTGCTTCAATTGACTTTGAGCCAAAAAACAATCTATTTGTTGGCAAATAGCTATCTAAATTACTACTAGACAAAGCGACAGGCGTACAATCTCCACAGTTAATTAACATGCCTAAAAATTCACTAATTTCGCAATATGCCCCAGACTGCTTTTCCTTAACACCTAGCAACTCCACATCGTAATGATTGAGTGTATTAAGAACACGAGTCGACATCTCTTCTAGACTTTCATGCAACTCTCGCATATCATTTTCCCAAGCATCTTTGCTAGATTTTTGTTGCAGTTTTTTAAACAAATATCCAAAAAAAGCCGCTCCTTCTTTATCTGGCTCGTAAAGAATTGTAATGTATAGTTCATTATAATAAGAGTAAGTTTTCTTGGTCTTGGCCTCCCACTCAGAATTTAGATAACTAATAAAAGTTTTTCCCCTATTAATTTTCGTGGTTTTGCTATGACTGTTATTTAATTTATTGCGACGCCTGATAGTATGAAAATACAATGTAACATTTCCAGAGGCCATATTTTTAAGCAAGGAGTTACGAACGTTTTTACGGATATCCAAATCATCATCATCCGCAGTTTCAAAAGAAAAACCACCAACTTTAATAACCTGAAGCAGCCCATTCTCCTTGGTTAAAATAGTATTATTATCCCAATGCCCTTTATAGGGTATGAAATGCGAAACATGCTTTTCATTTTTTGAATGTTTTTCTTTAGCCGCAGTGGTTTTAAATAACTTCAACATATAATCTATATAATTTAAACACTATAGGAATTAGCGCCATAATACGACCTATTAGGGCATTGATTGCACTTTGCAGAGTAATTAAGATAAATCTCCATGAACCTAGGCTCTTGAAAGCACAAAACATATCCTATCAAGTGCACAACCGCAGCGACGAAGACAATATAAATACTCGTTTCTTGAATAAAAATTGTCACAGCAATCATAAGGTTTAACATAGCATATTGTATACTCACTCCGAAAATCATAGATGGCCTTGTCAAACCAACAAATAATGGATCTGCACTTAACTCTCCCGCCATAACGCACCTCTAATTTTATTTGAACAAGTAACATTATGTTTAGTTTAGTTGAAACAACCAAGGGAAATCAAATCTATAGTATAGATAAATAGAATATTTTTTACCTCCGGGACATTAACGCACCATATCAATCGTTTTAGATAATTATGAGCTAAATAGTTAACGAGTTATTTATATGAATTTATTAATAATCGACTCTTTCTTTAAATATATTTTCTTTTATTATACGATAATAATAGCATTGAGATTAATCAGCAAATTGGGTATTTTTATGTCTAAAAGACCTCCGCCTTGCTCCTTCATTCCCAAAATAGTCTTTTTAGAATGAAGGGCATGAGCACGCGCCTCAGATTTATAAATCACTCCTGGCCTTATATTACCAACGGCTAGATGCCCTGAACAATAGACGAAGCAGGACTTCATTAATGATAAACAATCTGTATTGAACTTATAAACGCTTCATAATATCCGTTGTGAGACTTGGATATTCGTGGTACTATGAGTTTATTCAAATGAACAATTTACACGCTTCCTAAAATATTACTATGACACAAATTATTACTAGATTCGCCCCATCGCCAACTGGAAAATTACATATCGGTAACGTCCGTACCGCTCTGATCAATTGGCTATATGCAAAAAAACATAATGGTCAATTTATACTACGTATGGATGATACTGATGTAGCTAGAAACAAGGATGAGTACAAAGAAGCTATTAAAAATGATCTTAAATGGCTTGGACTAGAATGGGATAGCAGCTTTAATCAGTCGAGTAGACTCGATAAATACGAGGTAGCAAAACAAGATTTATTAAAGAAAAATAGATTATATCCATGCTACGAAACCCCAGAAGAATTGGAAATAAAACGTAAGCTACAATTATCAAGAGGAAAGCCTCCGATCTACGACAGATCCTCTCTAAATCTAACAAAAAATCAGATTGCCGCGTACGAAGCAGAAGGAAGGACGCCGCATTACAGATTTCTAATTAACGATTCCGAGATACAATGGAACGATCTGGTTAAAGGCTCGATTAAGTATCAAGGTGCTCACCTAGGAGATCCAGTTATTATTCGGGCAGATGGCTCTATGACTTACATGCTATGCTCAACAGTTGACGATATAGAATACAAGACTTCGCATATAATTAGAGGCGAGGATCATGTAAGCAATACAGCAGTACAGATTCAGATGTTTAAAGCTATGGACTCTACTCCGCCGGAATTTGGTCATCTTAGCCTTGTAAAATCTAAGGATGATAAAATATCAAAACGTTTAGGAGGATTTGACATCGAGTCATTGAAAAATGACAGCATCGAAGCCATGGCGATTAATAGTTTCTTAGCCTTTATAGGCTCATCCTTGCCAGTTTCTGCTTGCAATACACTAGAAGATCTAATTGAGCAATTCGATATTACTAAATATTCAAAAAGCCCGACTACATACATGCCAGAAGAGCTTGAAATAATTAATCATAAACTTATAATTAATTACGAATTCAAGGATGCTAAGAGCTATTTAAAGGACACTAACCTCGATAAAATAGACGAACAATTCTGGCTAGCAGTTCGTCCCAACCTTAAAAAAATGTCTGACTTAAAAGAGTGGTGGCAAATTTGCTCCGCTCCTACAAAAGTAAAAACAGAAGACCCGCAGCTTCTAGCTATTGCTGCAAAAACTCTTCCAGAAGAAATAAACGAAAATACATGGAAAGAGTGGACGCGTAAAATAGGCTCCGATAGCGGCAAAAAAGGCAAAGAACTTTTTATGCCTATTCGCCTTGCATTAACAGGTCAAGCAACAGGACCTGAGCTACAAAAGCTTCTACCCCTACTGAGCCGAGAAGAAATACTAAAGAGGCTAAACTAAAGCCTCTTTAGTATTAAAGAGCTGCGCGCCATGAAGAGTTACACCTAACTCTTAGATTAATTTTTACAATAAAAAGCTAGCAGAGCATTGAGAGCTTAACCTAGACGCTCTATATCCAAGTAAATCTCACTAGATACTGCGATCGGAAATATATCGGCATATAATTAACTTTTTTTGCAATTATTTTTAATTCTTATAATATAAGTTATGACAAAAAGGAAATCATCAGAAGCTCATGTTAACGGCAACACACAACTTCAAACTATACTTTTTAATAATCCGCATATAACATCGGAGCAGGACAAATTATTATTAACAGCGGTGATGGCCTGGGACACCAAGGCACTTAAAAAGTTAAAAAAGGCTGGCACTAATTTTAGTCTTACTTACAAGGATGGTGACATAGAAAACAATACTTTAATAATGCTTGCAGCTAAGAATTACCACCTCATACAACTAGAATCGCGCCAGAGGGAGGAAGGAGTAATTCACAAGACAGAAGATGGCCTTACAAGAAAAGACCTTTCTCACTCAAATATGATTGGAGAACTGGTTAAAGGAGGAGCCAATATTATGGCCACTAATGGCATAGGACAAGCGGCTCTTGACCCGTCAATATCTAAAGTTATGCGCAACAAGATAGAGGCGGCCAAGTCTAAATATAGGATTGATGTGTTAAATCATCCTGCAGAGATTACAGGTAGTGAGGATGACAGTCAAATGCAAGATGAAGGGCGTAATGAGGAAAAAAATGATTTTCTCAAAGAGTTCGAGGGTGCAAATGAAGAGGCGTTAGGGGATGTGTTAAATGATGTTTTACGTAGCTACGATATAGGCGGCAATCCACACTCACTTTTGCAGGCCAACCTAATTGAGGCAACCCCGTCAATAAATAGCTTTAATGGACCTGAGGATTTTGATGCATGGCTGCGAATGCAAAGCGTTTCATCCGATAATAGCGCTAAAGGAAATAATACTTCTAGTACTAATGATGAACTTGTCGATTATCCTGAAGATATGGTAGATTACCCCCAAGAACCAACAGGAGAGCTGCCAATTAACTATACTGAAGTATAAAAGTCTCATTACGTTCAGGACGCAAAGATAGCTCTTGGATACGCCATGCAACAACGCCGCATTGATACGGAATCCAAAAATCTATAGAAAAAGACCAGCTCTGGCGGCGTTGTTGCATGGCGTATCCAAGAGCTGAGATTTCTTATAGCGAAATTCTAGGCAGCAATTATTAAATTCACAATTTTGCACTTAATTTTCGATTGAACAATTCGATTTTGTTCT